>JBDTKD010000275.1:0-8508 GCA_039935515.1 Bradyrhizobium sp. | reverse complement strand
GCCTGCATCAAAGCGCGGATCGCGGTCGGCGCGGTGTAGAAGATATTGACCGTGTGCTTGTCGATCACGTTCCAGAATCGCGAATTGTCCGGATAGTTCGGCACGCCTTCGAACATCAGCGTGGTCGCGCCATTCGCCAGCGGCCCATAGAGAATGTAGCTGTGGCCCGTGACCCAGCCGACGTCGGCGGTGCACCAGTAGATGTCGCCGTCGTGATAGTCGAACACGTATTGATGCGTCATCGACACGAACACGAGATAGCCGCCGGAAGTGTGCAGCGCGCCCTTGGGCTGGCCGGTCGAGCCCGACGTGTAGAGAATGAACAGCGGGTCCTCCGCCTTCATCGGTTCCACCGGGCACTCCGTTGTCACCATCGCGGCTGCGTCCTGGTACCAGAAATCGCGCACCGGATTCATCTCGACGGCAGCGCCGGTGCGCCTGACCACGATCACCCAGTCGACGCCGCCGGCCTTGGCGACCGCGGCATCGACATTGGCCTTCAGCGGCACTTTCTTGCCGCCGCGCAGGCCCTCGTCGGCGGTGATGACTACCGTGGACTGGCAGTCCGTGATGCGCTGGGCGAGGCTGTCGGGCGAAAAGCCCGCGAACACCACCGAATGGACCGCGCCGATCCGGGCACAGGCCAGCATCGCGTAAGCGGCTTCCGGAATCATCGGCAGGTAGATGGTGACGCGGTCGCCCTTCTTGACATTGCGGGTGCGCAGGACGTTGGCGAATTTGCAGACCTCGTCATGCAGTTGCCGATAGGTGATGTGCTTCGACTCGGACGGGTCGTCGCCTTCCCAGATGATGGCGGTCTGGTCGCCACGCCGCTCGAGATGCCGGTCGATGCAGTTCCAGGCGACATTGAGCACCCCGTCCTCGAACCATTTGATCGAGATCTTGCCGGGGTCGAAGCAGGCGTTCTCGACCTTGGTGAAGGGCTTGATCCAATCCACACGCTTCGCGTGTTCGGCCCAGAAGCCGTTGGGATCGTCGACCGAGCGCGCATACATTTCGCGGTATTTGGCCTGATCGACAAAGGCGCGCTTGGCCCATTCCGCGGGCACGTCATAGATCTTATCGGACATCTCGAATCCTCCACCTTGCGGCCAGACGCGGACACTGCAAGCCGTCTCGATTGTTGCCACGATTATGCGTCGCCGGGCCGTGCCGGGACAAGGCGGAAACCATCCGACCTTGGTCGGCGTTGCGACCGCCGAGCGCCTCCGGGCGCCGCGCAACGATCACTTTCGCGTTTGGCCTTGGCCTGAAATCAACGTTATCGCGCGAATGGGTGTCATGAACGGTATCTAATAACCTTCTTAGACGGAGTTCGGACTCGCATTGGCCACCGTTACCCCCTAAATGGCCACCCCGGAGCCCACCGGTCCGGACCGGAACCAAAGATCAAGAACCCGCATTAGGCCATAGCAGTCGGAGCAAGGCGTCTAAAATCATGATGGATCAGCAGAATTTCGAGGCACCGCGGCCCGTTTCCGCCGATCCTGCCGTGGCTCTGGCAAAAGCGCTCGGACAATGGCCCAAGGCGCCCGCGGTTGCGCCCAAGCTGGTCGCCAAGACTTCGGTCGAGGCGCTGGCCCAGGAACTCGGGCTGAAGCTCGGCGATCAGAACGAACTCACCATCCGCCGCATCAAGCGCGGCAAGGGCTATTCCTTCGTCCGCGCCAACGGCACGCCGATCCGCCATGTCGGTACCATCCGGCGTCTCCATTCGATGGCGGTGCCGCCGGCCTATGCCGAAGTCCGCTATTCGCCCGACCCGACCTCGCATCTGCAGGCCGTTGGCCGCGATGCCGCGGGCCGGCTGCAATACCGCTACCATGCCGATTGGGAGAAGGTTCGCGAGCATCGCAAGGCGCATCGGTTGGCAAAGCTGGTCGCGGCGCTGCCGAAAATCCGCCGCAACGTCTCGATGCACATGTCCGGCGATGCGCCGACCCGCGAATTCGCGCTGTCGGCGGTGATCGAATTGATCGCGCGCACCGCGATCCGGCCGGGCAATGAATCCTATGCCCGTCTCAACGGTACCCGCGGCGCGACCACGCTGTTGAAGTCCAATGTGGTACTGGAAGACGATTGCCTGGTGCTGACCTTCAAGGCCAAGGGCGGCAAGGCGGTACGCAAGGAATGCGATGCCGCCAAGCTGGTGCGCGCCATCGGCATCCTGCGCGGTGTGCCGGGCAAACGGATGTTCCAGTACCGCGACAATTCCGGCAATGTCCGCGGCGTCTCCACCGCCACGGTCAATGCGTTCCTGCGCGAGATCGCCGGCATCAAGATTTCGCTGAAGGATTTCCGCACCCTGATGGCATCCGCCGTGGTGCTGGAATCGCTGTCGCGGATCTCGCCGGCAGCGAGCGCCCGCGGCCGCCGCAGGCAGGTGTTGGAAGCGGTGCGCGCCGCCGCCGATGAATTGTCGAACACGCCGGCGATCTGCCGCAAGAGCTATGTTCACGACACCATCGTCACCGCATTCGAAGACGGCATCCTCGAACGCTTTGCGGCGACCATGAAGGGCTACCGTTCGCAATCCAAGCGCGAGCAATTGCTGGCCCAGGTGGTGACGGCGGCCGCGGCGTAACGCGCGCTGAATTCGTAGCCCGGATGGAGCGCAGCGAAATCCGGGAATCGCGACGGATCGAATGACCCCGGATTTCGCTGCGCTCCATCCGGGCTACGCATAAACCTACAATCCGCCCATCTTGCAGACGAGCTTCCACTCCTCCGAAGTCACCGGCTGCACCGACAGCCGTGAATATTTAACCAGCGCCATGTCGGCCAGTTTCTTGTCGGCCTTGATCGCGGTCATGGTCACCGGCGTCTTCAGCGGCTTGTCGGCCTTGAGATCGACGCAGACGAACTTGCCGGTCTTGTCGGACGGATCGGGATAGGCTTCCCTGATGATCTCGGCGATGCCGACGATCTCCTTGCCCTCGTTGGAATGATAGAAAAAGGCGCGGTCGCCCTTTTTCATCTTCACGAGGTTTTGCCGCGCGGTGAAATTGCGCACGCCGGTCCAGGCTTCGCCCTTGGCACCCTTCGCGACCTGCTGCTCCCACGACCACGACGACGGTTCCGATTTCACCAGCCAGTAGTTCATGATGCCCACCATCCGCTCGCCATGGCCGGACTTGCTCGGCCATCCATGTCTTGTTCGGAGATTCATTAGCAAGACGTGGGTACCCGCGACAAGCGCGGGCATGACGGAAGCATCATCCCTCCGCCTTGAACGGCCGCGTCAGCAGCCCCTCGATCGCCGCATCGATCGTGATGGTGCCGCCAAGGATCGCGGCGACCGCCGTTGATACCGGCATATCGACGTTTTGCGAAGCCGCGAGCTCGATCAGCACGGGGGCGGTGAACTCGCCTTCGGCAAGCCTGTCCCGCGGCGGCGGCTCGCCACAGCCGAGGGCTGCGCCGAGAGCGAAATTGCGCGATTGCGGGCTGGAGCAGGTCAGGATCAGGTCGCCCAGGCCGGACAGTCCCGCCATGGTTTCGCTCCGCGCCCCGCAGGCGCGCCCGAGCCGCACCAGTTCGCTGAAGCCGCGTGTCGTCAGCGCCGCCTGTGCCGAGGCGCCGAGCTTCCGTCCGACGGCGATTCCGCAGGCGATCGCCAGCACGTTTTTCGCCGCACCCCCGAGCTCGACGCCGCGTATGTCAGAGCTGTGGTAGGGCCGGAACGCGGACGAGCCGAGCGCCTGCACCAGCGCACTGGCCAGGCTTTCGTCCTTTGCCGCGAGCGTCACCGCGGTCGGAAGCCCGCGCGCCACGTCGCCGGCAAATCCCGGTCCGGACAGGATCGCCGGTACCGCCTCCGGCGCCGCTTCCGCGATCACCTCGGTCATGAACCGGTGCGTGCCGCGTTCGATGCCCTTGGCGCAGGCGATGATCGGCGTGGCCCTGGCAAGATAGGGCGCGAGCGCGGTCGTGGCCTCGCGCAGATGTTGCGCCGGCGTCGCGATCAGCACGATCTGGGCGCGCGCCGCCCGCGCGATATCGTCGGTTACCTCGATGTTCGGCGCCAGGCGCACGCTGGGCAATTTCGGGTTGACGCGCGTGGCCGCGATCTCGGCTGCGCCCGCCGCGCTGCGCACATGGAGCACGACATCGCGCCCGGCGCGCGCGGCGACGCCGGCCAGCGCCGTCCCCCACGCGCCGGCGCCGATCACCGCGACCGAGTTGAAAGGCGGCATCTGGAACCTCCGCCCTAAAAGCCTGCGCGCGTATTGCCAAACCCGGCCGGCGCCTTGGCGTCGGCGTCGAGCAGCCAGCGCGCGCGGGGCGGGGCGTCCAAGGTGTCGATCATGCCGAGCGCCAGCCTTTCCGCGCCGGCCCAGGCGATCATCGCGCCGTTGTCGGTGCACAAAGCGGGCGGCGGAATCAGCAGCGCGGTCTGCGCGCTGGCGGCGACGTCCTGCAGCGCGCCGCGGATCGCCTGGTTGGCGGCGACGCCGCCGGCCGCGACCAGCGCGCGTGGCGCGCCGAATTGCTCCTCAAACAGATTGAGGCCGACGCGCAATCGATCCGCGGTCGATTCCAGCACCGCTGCCTGAAAGCCGGCGCAGAGGTCGCTGATGTCCTGCGGCTCCAGCTCACCGAGCCGGCTGACCTCGTTGCGCACCGCGGTCTTCAACCCCGACAGCGAAAAATTGGCGTCGGCCCGTCCGAGCATCGGCCGCGGAAACGGAAACCGCCTGGGATCGCCGCCGCGCGCGGCGCGCTCGACTTCCGGTCCGCCCGGATAGGGCAGCGCCAGCATCTTGGCGACCTTGTCGAACGCTTCGCCCATCGCGTCGTCGAGGGTGGTGCCGAGCCGCACATAGTCGCCGACGCCGAGCACGGCCACGATCTGGGTGTGACCGCCGGAGGCAAGAAACAAACAATAGGGAAACGCCAGCGCGCAGCTCAGCCGCGGCGTCAGCGCATGCGCCTCGAGATGGTTGACGGCGATCAGCGGCGTATCGTGCACCATCGCGATCGCCTTGGCGGTGGTCAGGCCGACGATCACGCCGCCGATCAGCCCGGGGCCGGCGGCGGCGGCCACTGCCGACAATTGCGTAAAGCCGACGCCCGCTTCCTGCATCGCGCGCAGGACAATGCCGTCGAGCAGGTCGACATGGGCGCGCGCCGCGATCTCCGGCACCACGCCGCCGAACCGGGCGTGCTCCGCGGTTTGCGAATGCACGATATTGGACAGGATCGGGCCGCTGCCGTCGCTATGGCGCTCGACCACGGCGGCGGCAGTCTCATCGCAGGTGGTCTCGATGCCCAGCACCAGCATCTCGGTGTCGCTCTCCGGTTCGAACCCTTGCGTTATGCACCAAGGCGGCGTTTGCGTATCCAGACGATGTTTCGCATCGCCCGGCGAACCACGAGGCCACGGGACGCGCGGCACCGCGATATGCTCTAATGTCTCGGTTCCTGTTCTACGGAACCGATCAGGCTCTAGCATTGCGAGGTCGCAACGTGCAATCGTCTGCTGCAAACCGCCGGCCGGCCCGAGGTTGACCATGGCTGTTCTCGTCACCCGTCCATCGCCCGACGACGAGACCACCGCCGCCGGTCTGCGCGCCAGAGGTTTCGAGGTGGTGCGGGCGCCGATGCTGCGGTTTGAGCCGGTCGCGTTCCACGATGACACCGACGCGCACTACGCCGCTGTGATTGTCACCAGCGCCAACGCGTTGCGCGGCATCGAGGCCCATCTCGCGGGCAGCCGGCTACTGAAGCTGCCGCTGTTCGCGGTGGGCGAGCATACCGCGGCCGCCGCGCACCGCGTCGGCTTCGACAACGTGATCGTGGCCGAGGGCGATGCGATAGTGTTGCGCGATGTCGTGCTCGCAGCGGTGAAGGCAAGGCGGCTCAAGAAAGCCAGCACGCTGCTTTATCTCGCGGGCGCCGACTTGGCGCGCGATCTGCCGGGCGAACTCGGCGAGCGCGGTTTTACCGTCGTCACCCATACGACCTATCGCATGATCCCGGTATCCTCCCTGCCGCGCGAAGCCTGCGACGCCTTCGCGGCCCACCGGATCGAGGCGGTGCTGCACTATTCGCGGCGCAGCGGCCGTGCCTTCCTCGATGCCGTGCGCGCGGCCGGCGTTGAAATCACCGCGCTGGCGCTGCCGCAATGCTGCATTTCCGATGCCGTGGCCGCCGTTTTCCGCGACGCCGGGGCCATGCAGGTCATGGTGGCGGCCGCGCCGGATGAAAATGCCTTGTTCGAGGCGCTGGGCCGTGCGTTGCGCGCCTGATCGCGCTACAAGACGGTTTCAACTCGAAATCCGTTCCGGCCGCGATCCGGGGCGGGTTGCCGGGTCACGCCGGGAAACGCTGTCAAAACAAGTGGTTGGACCCCTGGTCCCCAATCACGCCGAACTCCGTCAGGTTCGGCGCCATTGCAGAGGAACGGTCGCGATGAGCGATGACAGGCCCGAAGAAACAACGCCGTCGCCGGATTTGGGCCGCCCCAAACGCACGCCGCCGACCATCGATCTCGAAGCGACCGAGATCTCCACGACCGCCGCCGATGACGGCGCCGGCGCCCCGCCGCCGCCTGATCCGGAGCCGGCGCGCGCGCCGGAACCGGACGCGCGTCCGGTGGCGGTTTCCCCCTTTGTCATCGCGGGCATTTCCGGTGCCGTCGCCGCCGCGCTGGTGATCGGCGTCGGCTGGATGCTGGGATGGCCGCAGGTCGCGCCCAATGCGCCGGCCGCGCCGCAGCTCAATGCCGCAGCCATCGACGGGCTCGCCGCCCGGATCGCCAGCGTCGAGGCGAAGTCCGGCAAGTCTGCCGCCGCCACGCCCGATCCGGCGGTGGTGGCGCGCCTCGAGACGCAGGAGAAGTCGCTTGCCTCGCTGCGCGGCGAACTCGCCGCGGCGCGGACGCAATCGGACAAGCTCGCCGCCGAGGTCAATCAGGCCGCGTCCGCCCCGCGCGATAGCGCCGCCGCGCCGGATCTGTCTGCGATCGACGAACGGCTGTCCCAGATCGAACGCACCAACAAGACCCAGAACGTCGAGATCGCGCAGCAGAATGCCAAGCCGGCCGACGACACCGCGCTGCGCCGGGTGGTGGCGGCGTCCCTGCTCGACCTGTCGGTGCGGCAGGGCGATCCCTATGCCGCCGCGTTGGCGGCGGCGAAATCCCTGAGCCCGGACCCGGATGCGCTGAAGCCGCTGGAGGAATTTGCCACAACCGGCGTGCCGAGTGCGGCCCATCTCAGCCGCGAGCTGCTCACGCTGGTGCCAAAACTGTCGCCGCCCGCCGAGGCCGGCACGGTTACCGGCGGTATCGTCGATCGGCTGGAGACGGGCGCCTCGCGGCTGGTGCGGATCGAGCGCACCGACGCCACCGGCAACGATCGCGGTGCGGTGATCGCGCGGGTCACGGCGGCGGCGCTGCACAACGAATCCAACGAGGCGCGGCGCGAATTGATGACGCTTGCGCCGCAAGATCGTGTCGCCGCGCAGTCCTGGATCGCCAAGGCCGACGCCCGCGACGCCGCGCTCGCCGCGTCACGCAAATTCGCGGCGGACGCCATGACGGCGCTCGCCGAACCTCGCCGATAGGACCGCCATGTTTCGCATTATCCTGTTTCTGGTGTTGATCGCGTTCGCGGCGGCTGGCGCGGCATGGGTGGCCGATCAGACCGGTGACGTCACGCTGTCATGGGGCGGCTGGCGCATCGTGACCACGCTGCCGGTCTTCGTGCTGGCGCTTGGTGTCGCCGTGGTTGCGGCGATGCTGGCATGGACGCTGTTGCGGGCGCTGTGGCACGTGCCGGACCGGATCCGGCACGGCCGGCGCGAGCGGCGTCAGGCGCGCGGACGGCACGCCATCACGCGAGGGTTGCTCGCAATCGGCCACGGCGACTCCACCGCGGCCCGCGCCCATGCCGAGGTCGCGCGCCGCCATGCCGCGCACGATCCGCTGGCGCTGCTGCTGCATGCGCAATCGGCACAGCTCGACGGCGACCGCGCCGGCGCGCGGCGCGCCTTCCGCGCCATGGCCGAACGCGAGGACACAAGGCTGCTCGGCTTGCGCGGCCTGTTCATCGAGGCCCAGCGTGCCGACGACCCGGTCGCCGCCGTGATGATTGCGGAAGAGGTGCTGAAGCTTGCGCCGTCCTCGACCTGGGCTTCGCATGCGGTGCTGGGATTTCGCTGCGCCAAGGGCGACTGGAACGGCGCGCTCGCCATCCTCGACAACGATCTCGCCGCCGGGCTGATCGAGAAGCCGGCCTATCGGCGGCAACGCGGCGTGCTGCTGACGGCGCGCGCGCTGGAGCTGGAAAATGTCGATCGCGACCGCTCGCGCGACAGCGTGATGGAAGCGGTCAAGCTCGCGCCGACGCTGATCCCGGCCGCGGTGCTCGCCAGCAAATATGACAGCGAGGCGCATCAGGTGCGGCGCGCGATGCGGGTCGTGGAAGCGGCCTGGCTGGCGCAGCCGCATCCCGATCTCGCCGACGCCTATGCCCATGTGCG
>JBDTKD010000274.1:0-9915 GCA_039935515.1 Bradyrhizobium sp. | reverse complement strand
ATCCCTCCCCCAAAGGCTGGCCGCAACTTTTTTGCCAGAATCAACGAGAGTCCATTTCCGCGAAGCCGAACCAGATCAGTGCCCGCTGAGCACCAGCGTCTTGATGGGAAGCAGCAAGGCCTGGACGCGCAACAGCATCGCGTGCACGATGCCGACGGCATCGACCGCATGCAGCACAAATCCCTTGAAAGCGCCGGTTTCCTTTGAGGCAATCCGATCATGGTTGCTGGTATAGGCGTTGACGATGCAACTGCTTCCAGGCGTAACGCCGTCAAGGCCGCCCTTATAGATCGGCTCCAGGAACGCCAGAATGGTGCCCGGACGTTGTACCTGCTGCGCGTCGACCAGCTGCTCGCCACCCCGAAACTGGCCGGCGGCAATATAATTTTGTTCACCCGTCACCACCATCGGAATGATCGTCCAGGGCTTTGAAATGCATGCCGCCTCGGCGACCATTCCGACCTTGATGACGTGCGCCTCGATCTGACCAAACCCTGCCGAGAGGCCTCGTTGTCCTGCGCCGTCAGGAATGAGAATGCCGGCGGACCGCATCACCGGATTGACGACATCTCCCACGCGTAGCGAAAACTGCTCCACGCGTCCGTCGACTCCCGCACGAATAGTGGTCTTGTCCAGATCCACCTGTGCTTCGGCCAGTGCAGCCTCCGCGCTTGCTTTCTCCGCGGGGAGAACAGCCATCAGGCGGGTCGTCACGGATTGTTTCGAAGCCGTTGCGGAATCAAGAGCGCCCTGACGGCCCGCCAGCAGCACCTGGAGCTTTTCGATGTCGCGCTGCGGGACCGTGCCGGGACTGCGTTGCTGGAGGTCGCGCTTGACGTTCAGCTCATCCGAGGCCTGCTGATAGTCGCTCTTTGCCTGCTGGATCTGTGCATCCGCCTTGAGGACATCCGCCTGCGCCGCCAGCAAATCGGCATCGACCTCGGCAATCTTGCGGCGCGACGTTTCCATTGCGGCTTCCTGCTTGGCACTGTCCAGCTTGAAGATCACGTCACCCTTCTTGACCGGAGCGCTGAAATCAACGCGAACTTCCGACACCCGGCCGTTAATCTCGGGAAGGATCGGAACGGTTCGGAAGTACAAGGTCGCCGTCGTGGTCGATGGATGATAGTAGAAGATCACCGTAATCAGACCGACGGTCAGCATCAGACAGGCCGTGATGCCCCACCTCAGCTCGAACCATACTGAAAAGAAGTTGATCTCGCGACCCAGGCGCTTTCCTTGCCTGTAGCGGCGATAAAGATAATCCGGAAAGATGGTCAACAAGGAGCAGAGAAGCAGCTCAAGCATGGCTCTGCACCCCGCTCTTGGCAGCGTCGGCCTTCGTCGTGTCCGCGGCAACTGCGTGAGCGGCGCTTTCGCCGGCTATCTCGCCCGCTTCGTCGTCAGGCGGAACGCCGGCGATTTTATCGACCGACCCTGCGATCCTACGCAGTGGCGTTCCGAAGTCTGGCAAATCAACCATGGCAAGCAACAGTCCGGCCACCCAAAACAGGTGGATGTGCGTGAAGAGTGCAATCAAGCCCAACACAGCCACGATTTCGAATTGCAGCTTTTGCGACTTGTGCGCCATTTGCTCCGGCAAGCTATGCAAACGCAGATAAAGATTGCCTACCATCAGAACAGCACCGATCAGAATGATGCCGACGACAACCATCAAGACATCCGTGTGACCCGGAGCGGTGATGAAGGCTGGTAGATCATGGGGGGCGATCGGATTAAGTGACTCGCTCACGCAGAGATCCAATACTGTCAGTTCGTAGTCGAGGCGGATATTGTGAACCTACCAGCATTTTAAGCTGAGTAGCAGGGCAAAAAGCGGTTACGTTGTTTGAAGATTTGCCAGGACAGAACACGACGTGTCGTCCGCTGCAAAATCTCCTCAGCTTTGCCATGCTTTCGATCGGGACCGAATGTCAAAATACGATCGAAGGTTGTGTGTGATGTTGCGTGGGGTGCTGCCATGGTGACGGATCTCAAAACAAAGGTGGAGAAATACGAAAGCAAGGCCGCCCACTGCAAAGAGTCTGCTCGGCGGGCCATGGCAGGACCCCAGCGCGCCATCCATGAGGTGCTGGCTGGCTACTACAGCGGGCTGGCAATGGACTTCCGTCACGTGATTGAAAAACGCACGGCCTCCATCGTCGAGCCTGCCGATCCGGAGGTCGTGCCGGCCATGCTCAGGAGCGAAGCGGCACGCGATGTCACCCCGTGGCATGAAGGGACAGCCGAGCAACGGCAACTCCCGGACGACGCGCCCGAGATGGTCGCGCGGGCTGTCGATGAGAAAGACGGTTCCGCGGCGACCTGAGCCTCGCGACAGCGTCACAATCCACCCACTGTCGCAGCGCTTTGGGCTAAGCCCCGGTTTTTCAGAAATTCCGGCGCTTCAGGGAGGCTGCCGTCACGCGAATCCGTGCTAAGGGAGTGGCTGGCACGCCCTGCCCGCGTGTCGGGAGCTTTCGCGTTCTGTGGCGCTTTGAGTGATGATGGTCAACGTCCGCACGGCTAGAACCGGGACGAACGGCATCGCCCGCATCGGCTCGCAACCGATTGCGCTCGCGGCGGTCGTGCTCGTCGTCATGGTGGTTGGAGCCGGATCGATCGCGGTGTGGCGGGCGTCCACCGGCGCCTCGCCCGAACCGGATCGTATCGTGGCGGCGCGCCAGGCCCAGGTTCGGGCGGCCCAGGCTTCCGAACAGCTGGTCGAAAAGACCAAGGCCCTGGAAACGTCCCAACAGGACTCGATCGATCAGCTGCAGGTCGTTCAGGATCAACTGCAGACCGTCAAGCGGCTGCTCGCCGCCCAGCAAGCCGATACCAAGCGGCTGTCCGATCAGGTCGGAGAACTCATCGGCGCGATCGACGGCCTGCGGCAGTCGTTCGCAAGTGCCCGTTCCGCCGAAGCCTCAAGCCCGCCTTCGCCGCGCAAGATTTCGGTCCGGCCGAGGCCCCGTACCGCCAAGGGCCCGCCTCGCAAGCCCGCCAGGACTCCGGGTTGAGGTCGGCTAAAGCGTTTTCCGGTTCACTCGAATCATTGTCGCTTCTCCCGAGGCCTCATGGTTCGAGACGCGCGAAGACGCGCTCCTCACCATGAGGGTCTGATATGAGACCTCGTCCTGATGGAGCCTCGCGAAGCGATGCGCCTCGAAGGATGAAGCATTGAGGTCGAAATTGCGCCAGTCCAGCCGGTGCAAGACCGCCATGGTGGCCGCCCGGGCCGATCTCTCCCGGCCAACCCCAATCCGCAATTTGTTGAGCCGGTTGTGAAATGGATCACATTTGCCGGCCGGGAACTGGCGTCATACTGCGTCTACCGGGTGGCGCGAGCCGATTCAATATCCGGGCAGGGCAAGGTCGCTCAGGCGTCATATTCCGCCGGCGGCCTTGTTTTTTTGTTTTTTTGGCAAAGCCGGTTGACCCTGGGCGCGCGAGCCGGCCGGCCGACCTTCTAACTACGGCACACACTTTGCTTCCCCTGGAACAAATCTCCCCGATCGCGATTGGATCGGAAGCCGCAACGATCCAGGAGCCTGCCCAGGCGTGCGCAAGCTGGTCGCTTTCGACGATGACACCTTCGACAAGCTCAGGCAGCTTGGACGCGACCGCATGGCGACGATCCAGGAATTGGCAGACGAGGCCTTCGCCGACGTATTGAAAAAACACGGGATACCCATCGACCTCAAGGACGCGCTGCACAAGAGCGCAGCCCTTTCCAAGCCGACGCCGGAGAAGCCGAAACCCCGCGCTCCCCGGCAATCGCGGGCCGCGAGCCAGAGGAAATCATGACGACCGATCCCGATCCGTTCGAGCAGGGCCAGCGCGCCGCGCGGGAAAATATCCCGGCGGCGGGTAATCCGTATCAGGACGGGAGCGAGGCGCATTCGCTGTGGGCCGCCGGCCACGAACAGGTCGCCGGCGCGGCCGAGGCGGATGAAGCCGAGGGCACCTAAAGCGCTTTTGTTGCTTCTCCTGAGGCCTCATGGTTCGAGACGCGCGAAGGCGCGCTCCTCACCATGAGGGTATCAGTCCTCGTCCTGAGGAGCATCGCGAAGCGATGCGTCTCGAAGGATGAAGCCATTGAGGTCGAAATTACGTTAGTTAGTTTCTTTTTGACGGGTTTTCTTCACGCGAACCGGTACCCACTTCGCTCAAAAACGCTATCGCGAGCCGCGGATTCAACCGACCTTTCTCAGGCCTTTCCTGAATCGCGGTGCGTTGCCGACATAGAACTTTGCGGCGCCTCCCATCCTCGCGACCTGCGCGGCATCGAGGGTGCGAACCACCCGCGCCGGCGATCCGATGATCAGGGAGCGTTCGGGAAACTGCTTGCCTTCGGTGATCACTGATCCGGCGCCGACGATGCTGCCACGGCCGATCCGGGCACCGTTCATGATGATCGAGCCCATCCCGACCAGCGCGCCGTCCTCGATGGTGCAGCCGTGCAGGATGACGTTGTGACCGATGGTGCAGTTCTTTCCGATCGTCAGTGGAAAACCCATGTCGGTGTGGCAGGTTGAGTTGTCCTGCACGTTGGAATGTTCGCCGATCTCGATCCACTCATTGTCGCCGCGCAGCACCGCGCCGAACCAGACGCTTGCCGAACTCAGCAAACGGACCTTGCCAATCACCGTCGCGGTGTCGGCGATAAAGTAATTTCCGTCCGCAGGCGTTTCCGGTGCCTGCCCGTCCAGTTCGTAGATTGCCATGCACTGTCCTTCCGGTTCGGAAGCGACCTTGGCATGGCGGCGTGAGCGTTTTCAAGCGAAGCGGCTATCGGGCCGCGTCCAGAAAACGCGTCAAGGCAACAGATCGGACCTCAGGCCAGCACGCCGGCGGCGCGCAGCGTCATCAGGAAAAACGTTCCCGACATCAGGCTCCAGAACCCGGCCAGAATGGTTGCCACCATCACGAATTCGAAGCGGCGGCGCTCGATCCGCGCGCCGCGCAGGGTGTTGCGCATGATGATGAAGGGCGCGGCAAAGACCAGGAATGGCACGGCGGCGAATGTCTTCGGCGCCACCCCCTCCTGCAGCAGCCCGAACCCCGCGGGACGCTGCACCAGTGCCTGATATCCGTTGGCGAGCGCGCCAGCCAGCGCGAAGCCGATGCAAAGGGAAAACAACGAATTCAACGCATCGGGCGACATTGGATACTTCCGCTACCGGCAGGAACCTGCCCTGCTTCGCAAAATTGGCGGGCCGCCGCCACATCATCCTTAAGAAAAGGTTAACGTCGCCGCGAGGAACCGCGCGCCGCACATGGCTCGCACGGCATTGCAGGCCGGAAATCATGCGGGAATGCGGTGCCGCGTGGCATATTGGCAAGCTGATTCGGCCGAGCCCGGTTATCTCACGATGCAGCATTCATGACAGTCCTTGCGACCACCCGTCACCCCGCGCGCAGCTCGCGCGGGCATTCCCGCAACCACATGATTCCGCTGCTGCTGGGCGGCGCTCTTGCCGCCGGCGCGGTAGCGCTCGTCGCCTATTTGCTGTGGCCAACCTGGGGCGCGGCGGAGCTGTCGGAAAACCCGGCGCGGCTGCCGGTGAGCATCGGAGCCACCCTGTTCAACGTGCCGACCAAGGCCGTCCGCATGAAGATCCAGCGCCATTCCGGACCGCAGGAACGCATCGATCTCAGCTTCGTCTATCCATCGCTCGATCCGCCGGAGGCGCCGAAGCATGTCAGCGCCGATACCGTGGAAGCGACGGGCGAGCCGATCGACCGGATCTTTCTGTCGATCACGGCGCATCACGACGCGCTGGCGCCGGAGATGCTGGTTCGCAGCATCTATCCGCGCTACCTTGAGCAAGCCTCGACGCCGGCGCAGGACGGATTGACGATGCGCGCGTTTCGCGACGGCACGCCCTACGGCAGCGAAGATCTGTTCTTCGCAGACAGCCCCGGCCTCAACGCCCGCTGCACCCGCGAAGCCGCTACCCCCGGCATGTGCCTCAGCATGCGCCGCATCGACGGCGCCGATCTGACGTTCCGCTTTCCACGGAGCTGGCTCGCGCATTGGCGCGACGTGACCGATGCGATGGCCCGGCTGACGCTGCAATTGCACGGGCCGGGGAAATGACGACGGCCGCGCGTCAGCCCTGCTCGACCAGATCATCCTCAAGGATGGCCATCTGGAACTGAAACGAACGATCGTCATCCTCGTCGTCGACGAACAGCACGCCGATGAATTCCTCGCCGATATACACCTCCGCCGAGTCGTCCTTTTTCGGCCGCGGCACCACGCGGATCCTGGGGTTGCCGAACAGACGCTTAAGATAGGCGTCGAGCTTCCTGACTTCCTGAACGTCCACGGCAGTCTCCAATACGATTGAGATTTCCAGAAGTCCTTAGGACGAGACCAAACGAACCGCCAGAGCCTGTTCGGTTCTGATTGAATCGGAACCAGGCTCTAGTTTCTTGTTTTGTCGCGTTTTCTTCACGCGAACCGGTATCCACTTCGCTCGAAAACGCTATAGCCTAACTTGCAGAATCCAGAAACGTCAAAGCACCGCAGTATCAAAGTCCGATGGCGTTGAGCATCTGATCCATGGTGCGGGACGGCTCGGCGCAACCGGCCTCGCCGACGATCCTGGCGGGCACCCCGGCCACCGTCACATTGTGCGGCACCGGCTTCACCACCACCGAACCGGCGGCGATGCGCGCACAATGGCCGATCTCGATATTGCCGAGGATTTTCGCGCCTGCTCCGATCAGGACGCCGTGGCGGATCTTGGGATGGCGATCCTCGTTCTCCTTGCCGGTGCCGCCGAGCGTGACACCGTGCAGGATCGAGACGTCGTCCTCGATCACCGCGGTCTCACCGCACACAAAGCCGGTGGCGTGATCGAGGAAAATGCCGCGGCCGATCCGGGCCGCGGGATTGATGTCGGTCTGGAATACCGCCGAGGAGCGACTCTGCAGGTAATACGCGAAATCCTTGCGGCCTTTTTGATGGAGCCAGTGCGCCAGGCGATGGGTCTGCAGGGCATGGAAGCCCTTGAAATAGAGCAGCGGGTCGATGAAGCGCGAGGTCGCGGGATCGCGGTCGTACACCGCCACCATGTCGGCGCGGAAGGCGTTGCCGAGATCGGGGTCGTCGCGCAGCGCTTCGTCATAGGTCTGCCGGATCAAATCGCCCGACAGCGCCGAATGATCGAGCCGCTCGGCGATGCGATGCACCACCGAGGCCTCCAGCCGGTCGTGATGCAGCACGGTCGAATAGATAAAGCTCGCGAGTTCGGGCTCGCGGCGGACGATGTCTTCCGCCTCGCTGCGCACCCGATCCCAGATCGGATCGAGCGATGCGCGCCGGTTAGCCTGTGGATTGATCTGATGCATTGCCATGCGCGGCTCTCGCAAATTCACTGGTTCGAGGACGGTTTATAGCACAACGAAACGACGGCTGTCTCACCAGGCGGCCGCCTTCCGTCCGGGCTTCGCCAACGCGCGCTAAAACATTGACGCAGCGCATTTTCTGCACGTCAGCCGAAATCCGCCCGGAGCGGAAATGTCGTCTCAAAATGGTCGAGGATCCCGAAAAATCAAGCAACGGTACGAAGGTATTGCGGACCGAGCGCGATCGAAGGGAGCCAGTTCGCAGCGGTCAGGCCCGGTATTGCTGGTCGCTGACCTTTTCCATCCAGGCGACGGCACTGCCGTTCAGCGCCTCCTGAATGGCGATATGCGTCATTGCCGTGGTCGGGGTCGCACCGTGCCAATGCTTTTCGCCAGGGGGAAACCAGACCACGTCACCCGGCCGGATTTCCTCGACCGCTCCGCCGTCGCGCTGCGCCCAGCCGCAGCCGGCCGTGACAATCAGCGTCTGACCGAGCGGATGGGTATGCCATGCCGTCCGCGCGCCCGGCTCGAAGGTGACGCTCGCACCGCGAACACGGGCGGGTTCCGGTGCTTCGAACAGCGGATCGAGGCGAACCGCCCCGGTGAAATAGTCCGACGGGCCTTTGCCGGAAGGCCGAGAGCCGCTTCGTTTGATCTCCATGTGTGTTCTCCTCGGGGTTGGAAACTTTGGGGCGTCCCGCGATGCCTGACGACCACCTGCCTGCCGGCGGGCTATCCAACTATTTGCCGATTTCCGCGCCGTCATCAATCCGGGCATGGTAGCCGGAAAATGGGGGAATCCAGCATTAATACTCAGGTTTTACGGGCCCGTCTCGCCGAATCCTCCTGGATCCGGGTGTCCGCGATTGTCATTCCCCTGATGTTGGTCGCGCCGGCGCTGTGGAACGGCTATCCGCTGCTCCAGTGGGACACCGGCGGTTATCTGGCGCGGTGGTACGAAGGGTATCTGGTCCCCAGCCGCTCCACCGTATTCGGCCTCTATTTGCATTTCGGCGAGCATTCGAGCTTCTGGATCAACCTCTGGATCCAGGCGCTGGCGACGTTGTGGCTGCTGCAACTGACCCTGCGCGTGTTCGGCCTGATGCGGCCGTTGCGGCTGGTGGCGTTGAGCCTCGTCCTGATCCTGACCACGGCGCTGCCCTGGCTCGCCAGCATGCTGCTGACCGACATCTTCGCCGGCCTGTCGGTACTGTCGCTCTTCATTCTTGTGCTGTACGGCGACCGGGTCTCCACGCCCGAGAAGCTATTGCTGTTCGCCTTTACGGCGTTTGCGTCGGCCACGCACAGCGCAACCCTGGCCGTATTGCTTGGACTGGTTTGCGCGGGCTGGATCGCGCGGCCGTTGCAGCGCGCGCGCCTATCCGTTTCGGGGCTGCTGCAGGGCAGCCTGACCGTCGTTGCCGGTGCGGCCATGCTGCTGGCGGCGAACTTCGCGCTGTCGGGACAACTGGCCTGGACGCCGGGAGGCTACGGCGTGGCGTTCGGCCGGATGCTGCAGGATGGCATCGTCGCCCGCTACCTCCGCGATCACTGCCGGGAGCAGCAACTGAAACTGTGCCCGTATCGCAATGAACTGCCGCCGACCGGAGACGATTTTCTGTGGGGCCACAGCATGTTCAACAAGCTCGGGCGGTTTCAGGGCATGAACGATGAAATGGGCTTCATCGTCCTGCATTCGCTGGCCGAATATCCGGCATGGCAGGCCGAGGCGGCCATTGTCGCCACGGCGCAGCAACTGGTTCACGTTGCGACCGGCGAAGGCAGCGATGTCTGGCTTCCCCATACCTACGGCATCATCGAACGCTATATCCCGGCGCAAGTCGCGCCGATGCACGCCGCCCGCCAGCAGCACCGGGGGATCGGTTTCACCGCGATCAACTGGATCCACGTTCCCGTCGCGCTGCTGTCGATCCTGCTTGTGGTGGCGATGCTGGCACGCGACCTCTGGCGCCGCCGGCTCGACGACCTGACGCTGCTCGCCGCAACGGTATTTCTCGCATTGCTCGGCAACGCATTCGTCTGCGGTGTGATCTCGGGACCGCATGATCGCTACGGCGCCCGCATGGCGTGGGTCGCGACCTTTACGGTGCTGATCGCGGCGCTCAGGCAATTCGCCGATGACGACGGATCGCGAGATTCACGTCTGCTGTGACAGAAAATCCAGCACACCGGTCTTGTACACCTTGTCGCCTACCGCCCGCATGTGATCGCGGTTGGGGATATCGAGTACGTCAGCGCCGGGAATGATCTTTCCGAGTGCCGCGGCCGAGCCCGCGATCTCGTCCGCTGTGCCGACCGCGATCAGCACCGGCACGGCGATGCCGGCGGCCTCTTCCCGGGTCATCAGCCGCCGCGAGCCGCGCAGGCAGGCCGCCAGCGCCCGGCGATCGGAGCGGGTCTGATCCGCGAAGGCGCGAAACGTTCGTCCCACCGGATCGGTCACGTCATCCAGCGAGGCCGCCTCCAGCGCTGCCGCGACATTTTCACCGGGACCGCCGCCTTCGATCAGGCCGATCCCGATGCCGCCGAAAA
>JBDTKD010000273.1:0-9992 GCA_039935515.1 Bradyrhizobium sp. | reverse complement strand
CGCGGCAAGCACAAGAAATGCGAATGCATCACTGCATTGATAGAGAAATCCGAACAACAAACTCAGGAAATTCATCCAAGCCTCGGAATGAAGAAAATTCTCTTCCTGCCATCAATTGCCGAAGCGCTTATGAGGATATATCGCCGAAGAGATCGAGGGGCGGCAAGCGCCCCTCGACGTGACCAAAATCAGGTTTTCGGTGGCGGATTGCTAGGTGTGTATTGCACCATCGGATCCTTCTTGGTGAGGTCGCATCCGGCTTCACCAAGCCAGTACGGCTTGATGTCGTTCCAGACCTTAGGAAACGTGATCGAATGATCGTCGCCGACCCTCGCCATATAGATCGTATGTGAGACATGCTGGCTTTTTGGATCGATGCAGACCTTGCCTTCGGGCGCATCGACACAGACATCGCCTTTGGCGATCACAGCGCGCAAGTCGGCTCGTTTCGTCGAACCGCCGGCCCGCTCGACCATCTGTTTATAGAGATAGACGGCGAGGTAGGAATTCTCCGCTTCCTGATTGATATAAGGCTCGTTAGGAAATTTTGCCTTCCACTTCTTCACAAATGCCTTGCTTTCCGGAGTATCAACCTCTTCGATGTAGTTCACCGTTGCATACATGTTGGCGAGGCTTGGTGGCTTGAAGCGCTTGTGCTCATAGCCCTGGCCAACGTTGACCGAGCTACCCATCGGAATCTTGAGGTTCGCCGCGGCGGCCTGCTCGTAGTAAGACGCCTGCGCGGTGCCGACGAGTAATGTGATCAGCACGTCCGGCTTGACCTTCTGGATGTTCTGAATTGTTTGTGAAAACTGCGACACGCCGAGCGGAATGAACTCTTCTCCGACCATTTGGCCGCCATTCTGCTTGACGATGTTGCGCACCCATTCCGCGGAAATCTGGCCGAAATTGTAGTCAGCCGCTATGGTGTAAACCCGTTTGCCATATTTTTCCATCATCCATGGAATGAGCGTTGAGAACTGCTGTTCTGGCACGGCACCGGTGACAACCATGTGGCCGTCGCACACGCCGCCTTCGTATTGATTGTTGTAGAAGACAAAGCCATCAAGCTGATCGACGATTGGACGATAGGCTTCGCGCGACGCGTTGGAGAATCCAGCAAAAACCACGTCCGCCTTGTCCCGCTGAAGCACCCGCCGCATGAATTCCTGATAACGGGTGTTGTCCGACTGGGTGTCGTAAACAACCAGTTCGAGCTTGCGCCCGGCAATGCCGCCTGCAGCATTGATTTCATCGGTGGCGAGCTGAATGCCATGCACCTTTCCAATGGTCGCGAGCGCGAAGTCACCGGATTGATCTTCCAGGACGCCGAGCTTGATTGGGTCCGCCGCGTAGGCCGAGCCTACGACGAGCAAGCCTGCTCCAATGAGGGACACGGTCCGCGCCCCCCTCGCAATACGTTCTAGCATCTGACTCTCCTCTGTTGAACTTAGTCGGCGAGTTTTCTTCTCAAGACGAAGTCGCCATGTTCTTGCCCGTTTGACGACTGGGTCAAGTCTTTGCACAACTCTTCCATCGTCTGACGCGTTCTCATGCTGCGTCGACGAAGAAGTTCGTAAGCTTCGTCATCGTCGATGCCATATTCGGACATCATCCGGACTATTGCTTTGACCACATCCCGTCGGCTTCGGCGGCGACGCTCTTGATCTTCTAGCAGCGTCTCCAGATGCCGATGACGGCGATATTCGTTGATACCGACGAACAGTGCCGGATAAACCGCCGCGCCGTGAACAGGCTTTCGAAGAAACGAGCTTGCGCCAGCCCTCATCAGAGCTTTGAGGCGGCTCGGAGCACTAACGCCGAGCAGCCCGATTACCGGCGCCGGCGGCAGCCGGCCGATCGCGCTTAGCGGAAGCACCGTCCCGTCGCTGATGTCGCCATCGATGAAGACGACGCATCGGTCCGCCTGAAGAGTAGCGAGATCGATGGCCGCGATGCTCCCGACAATATCAGCCGGACTGGTCGTGACGCCGAGCCGGTCCAGTGTGGTCGTCAATACCTCGAGCGACGACGCTCGATCCGTCACCACAATGGCCCGCCCGCCGCTGAAGTTCTGGAGCAGCCGTGGCTCGGTCATGACACCAATCTCAGCGAGGGAGCGGCGGCGGCTTCGAACCGCGAAGAGCTATGGACAAGGTATGGATCTGGCCGAACCGGCTCCCGAGCTTCGCATACCAAGTCGAATTTCGCGTTGCGATTCGAGCGACCAATCCGTGGCGTCAGATAGGCGTGGAATGTCTGCTCGTCTATCCAGACCGCGCCCTGCGGCGCATCAAGAGGCTCCTGTTGGACAAGCTTCGCCTTAACCGCGCGTGGGTCGTCGGTCTCGGCGGCCGCGGCGGCTTTAGCCAAAAGCCAGACCGCATTGTACGATGCCTCCGCATCCGCTGATGCGGTGGGTCCTTGTGGAAACCGCGACCGGTAGGCATTAAGAAATTGAAGGTTAGCCGCGCTTTCGATCGAGCAAAAATACACGCTTGAACTCAAATGACCATCGACGGCGCCTTCACCGATCGCCTGTAACTCGGGCTCGGAAAGTGAGCAGCTGGCCACAGGGATTTCCCGTGCCTGATCGATTCCGCGAGCCCGGCACGCCGTCCTGAACTCACGGAAGAACTGGTAGGCGGATGTCCCGATCAGCGTCAAAAACACGAACGAAGGCCGCGCTTCAATAATCGCCTCGATCGCCTGATGGAAATCCGTTTCACCAACGGCGAAATACCGTTCGGCCAGCACAGATCCCCGCCGCGCGGTGACACTCTCACGCAGAATGCGGTTGTTTTCCCACGCCCAGATGTAATTCGAGCCGACGCAATACGCGCGATGGCCGTGGTGCGCCAGCAGATACTCGACCAGCGGCAGGACGTGCTGATTGGGCGCCGCGCCGGTGTAGATGACGTTGGTGGAACTCTCGAAGCCCTCGTAATGCGAGGGATACCACAGCAGAGCGTCGTGCTTCTCGAACAAGGGAATCACTTCCTTGCGCGACGAAGACGTGTAACAACCAACAACGTGTCGGACATCGCGCTCCAGCATTTTGGTCGCGAGCGCGGAGTACTGCGAGAGGTCGCCGCCCGGATTGACGATGGACGGTTCAAAGTGAATCCCCAGCGCCGAGGCGTTGATTTCGTCCGCAGCAAGAAGGGCGCCATTGAGCATCGAGCGCGCGACCAGCTCATATGAGCCTGTCGAGGAAAACAGGTAGCCGACCCGAAGATCCCGAAGCGCCATAAACCCTACCCAACGCGACAAGCCTATACGTTCAGGCTCCGGCGAACAGTGCCGTCAGAAGGATGTTTGCAAAGGGGTGGCGTCGCTTCGGGCATCCTTGCCCAACGCCTGTTTCCAACGCTGGCGCGACCGCGTCACCTTGTCAAGACCAAATTCATTCGGGGCGCTGCATTTCGAGAAATTCAATTCGAGAGTCGTCGGACGCGGCGCTTTCTGAGCACCATGTTCAAACTGTAGTCGTCAGACGACCAAGAAAACGGCATCGACAAAGATTCCCAACCAAGGGACTTTAGCAAGCCTGCTGCGCACGGGCCGGATCAAGCAACACTCAAGCTCCTGCTTAAGGCCTAGAACTTCGCCAACGCGCGGTGGACGGAAGAGCACTCAATCGGGCTCGAACGACGGTCTCTGAGACCACTCTGGGTCAATCTGGGAAAATCTCGCTGCGGGTATAGGTTTTCCGATAGCGGACATCCCAACCGGCGATTAGACGCAAACCCTCACATGCCGGTTAGCTACGCCGATTGTGTCGCTCCTACCACGACCACCGACAGGTGGGCTTGCTTCGGAGAGGCCGGCGTTCGCGCGGTGTCTCTATTTCAATCGCGGATGCGGAATTTATCGCAGTCACGGGTGTTCGATACTCTAGCTCGGTGCGCTAAACCCTGTCTCCCGAGCTCAAAGGGAGGACCAAGCAGATGCTGATATTATCTCGAACTCTAAGGGTACCAATTGCTGCCGCAGCGGTTTTTGTTGGTGTGTTCCTTTCAGCGCCGGCTCTCGCGCAGGCGCATATCCGCGGCACGCTGACCGACGCAAAGGACGGAACGATCAGCGTTCAGACCGCCAAGGGCGAAACGAAATCGATTAAACTCGCCAACGACACTGGCCTTTTCCTGGTGACTAAGGCCGACATGAGCGCCATCCAGTCTGGCAAGTTCGTCGGCGTCACGTCTTTCGAGCAGGAAGGCAAGCGCGTCGCACGCGAGGTCCATGTGTTTGACGATTCTTTGCGCGGTCTAGCCGAGGGGCACTATCCATGGGATCTTGATTCCAAGCCGAACATGATGACCAACGCCAATATCGCTAAGGTCGATGAGATCGGAACGGACCGTGTGCTCAAGCTCAACTACAAAGGCGGAGAACAGACAATCACCATCCCGACGAGCGCTACGGTTGTCGCTTTTAACAAGGCGCCGGCCGACCAGCTCGCGACCGGGCGCATGGTTTTCGTCATTATGAAGAAGGACAGCTCCGAAGCGGCCGCCGTCGTGATCGGCGCCGAGGGTGTGAAGCCGCCGATGTAACGACGAGAGGCAGCCTTCAGGCGGTCTTTCGCTTGTAAAAGCGGCATCCTTGATCAAGACCAGACAGGCCCGCGCCGCCGGCCGGTGCAGCCCCAATGCGTTCTTTCGACGCGGAGCTCAAAGCGCACTGCCACGTCTATCATGCAGTGCATTTATTCTAGCGTCTCCAAGGCGAGTCTCCAGAAAACGGGAATTTTATTGAATTCGGCGGGAGATTTTCGGAAGCTTTCGCCGAAAAAGTTCGAAAATGGCGCAACTGGAGACTTTCAACAATTGGAAAGGCCGCCAATTGGCGGGCCTTTCTGCCTCTAAAGAAGGAAATTCTCTGAAAACCAAACTGCCTGGCTGGTGACGCAGTGCTGATCGCACCAGTCTCGGTGCGAATTCCCTGCTAACAGGAAATTTTACAGGGAATTTTGCGTTTCTGGGGACCTTGCGAGCCGAATTTAAAGCGAGAAACCGCTGTGCTGCAGCCTTTTCTCGAGCAATTCCCTAAGCAAATTAACAGGGAAAATATTTAGAAGACCAGGGAATTATTTCGCAAGAACAGGGAATTTAGTCGTCGTTTTGGTAAGCGTCCATTTCTCGCACACTTATTTGGTCCGGCTGCGGAGGCGATCTGTTCTCACCGACAATTTTGCAGTGGAGGACGGGATGTCGTCAGGTCGCGATCGTTACGGTTGAGAAGTTTTGGCGGGCACCACGAGGCGTGGCAGGAGAGCGCGTTGAATCAGCGGGAGTATTGCGAGGAACGCGGGATTCCGTTGAAGGCTTTCGGCAACTGGCGAGCGAAGTTCAAAGCCGAGCCGCAGCTACTGGTCCGCAAATTGCTCTAGAGGCGGGGCTTAAGCCATACCCTTAGTCATAGCGTTAAGTAAGAGGCTTAGTCATATGACTTACGGCTACGCGGAGCCGATCGTGCCGCCGGCACGCGAGGGGCATCGGCGGAAGTTCAGTGAAGCTGACAAACGCCGGGTCGTTGAGGAGGCGGTGGGACCTGGCGCCAGCCTGTCGGAGATAGAGCGCCACTATGGAATATCCGCTGGAAGCAGGAACTGACGCAGGTGGCACCTCTGTTCGTGGCGGTGGAGATAGCGGATGCGATTCCCGCCCACCGAGCAGCACACATCATGACGCTGCTTCCTCGTATCATTTGCCCGTTGCCTGGCGCGCCAGCCGGTCTGCTTTGAGGCGCTTGTGGTTTTCCTCAAATTCTGGTTCGGCTTGACTGTCCGCTATCGTCTGCCTCGATGTCGTCGAATGGAGCGGCCCCGGCCAACGCGTCGCGCAGCGCGTGGGCTACGCGGCCAAACTGCCACAGTACCCCGCCAATCGTGTTGGGCTGGTGTTAACAACCATTTTTTGTTAACCGCTGTGACCGGCGCATCTCGTATGATCCCCGCATTGTTAGGGATTGAAAAATGATCATCGAAACGATTTTGTTCCTCACCTTTGTCGCCGCCGCCGGAACCGCAATTGTGAAACTTTACGAATGGCGCCAGGACGTGCTCTACGGACCCTATCTCAGCAGGAACCGCTAGGCGGCGACCTCACGACGTTTCTTGCGCAGCGTCGTATTCGTCGGCGAGCGTCACTTCGCGAGGTGGCGTCGGCTATTTTCACGAGATTAAAGACTCCTTGTAAGATGGGTACTGGCGGGGTCTCAAATCCGGCAGCTATTCGCGTCCTCCCGGGTGTGGTGTTGGCGACACCGCCTCCGGCGAATTGATTTGTAATGTGAGCTGTTTTGAACAGAGCCGATCGAAGTTTTGTCCTAAGTTGCCTCTAGCGAGGAGGCGTCATGGCGACGTATGATAAGCTCAAGTGCCCGACCTGCGATTTTCAAATGATACACATCTCGCGCCCGCTCATGCGGATTTTTGGGGATGTCCGCGCTTTTCAGTGCCAGCCCTGCAACTCCATGTTCCTGTTGCGACATCCTTTCAAGCTATTGACGACCGGGGAAACTATCGGACCGGCGCTTGACGCAGCTTGAGCAATTTGGGGTTGCGCCCGCCTCGGATGAAGGGATAACGAAATATAGCGTGTGGAGCTGCCCATGGAAACCTCATCATACTTGCGAGAACAATCGGAACGATGCCGTCGCCTGTCTCACTACAGCACGGACCCGAAGCTGCAAGTCAGCCTGCGCAAATTGGGAGACGAATACGCCACCCGCGCGGACGAAATTGAACATGATCAGATCGTGAGAGAAACTGATCCTGACGACGCAGCGGGGGCGTTGGTTAGCCGGCGGTGGTCGCTTTGAGATAACCGCTACATTGAGCTTTAGCTGGCGAACGATTTGTCACTCGACTGAGCGCTGCCGAAAGATCAGGTTGCGGACCGAGTGAAAACGGGCGAATGGTGCCAGAGAAGTAAGGTCACCTCGGCCGGCCGCATCACGGCGGAAGATCGGGACGGGCGTCGTACTGAAATCCAGCTTCAACAGTGGTTCACGGCGGTTGACCCCGAATCTCAGCTTGGCAGGCAACTGAGTTCTGCGCTCTACGGCTTCCTTGCTGGTTACGGTAAAGCTCCCAGCACCAAGATGCGGATCAACGTACCCAATGAAGTTTACGCAGCGCATTTTGGAGCGACCGCGACGGACCCACACGATGTGTTAGTGGCTACGTTGATCGCCGCCGCTAAACCGCTTCCACCATCTCATTTTGAGAAACTTCGGGTTCAACTTCTCGGACGCTAACAAACAGACCAAGAACGGTGCTCCGAAGAATACCCGTCTCCTCGGCGAAAGGCCGACTCATGAGCGATCATCTTAACTCACAATGCGATTGGCGCGAGTGGAGTCACTGCGATTGAGCGATCATTGAACGATGGAATACCAAGGCTTGCAATACACCGTGGTCCAAGGCATCGCGCGCGGCGTCTGGAAATGGTCGGTCTCTGTCGATGGCATGTTGCTCAGAGGGCAACAGGAGACTCGAACAGCAGCGGTCGCAGCAGCCGAGAAGGCCATTGATAAGGCTAAGGCTCCCGCTGTCATGAAGGTGCGGCTTAGGCCGCTTAAACCTACCTGACGCGAGCGATCACGATCCGATGGCGGAGGGCGCAGCTGCTAGACTGGACGTAACGTTAGCCTTTGTCTCGACTGCCGCAATTATGGTTTCGCTCGAAGCGCAGGCCGCACAATAATATGTGCGCAGATCGAAGCCGGGTTCCTCCGGCTCAATTCGCGTCAATATCAATGGCCTTCCGCATGCGGAGCACGGCGGTCGGAGATGGTCGACGAATTTGAAATCGAGGGGATCGGTCACGACAAATATCACCCAGCGCCTTTTTCAAGGTAATAGCGAGTCAATTCCGCAGCCAACCCGATATTTTGCTAGGATCGCGCGGGTCGGATAGAGATAATGCAGCGTGCAACGCTAAGGTTAAATTCAGTGAGGTGACTGTGAGTAATTTCGATTCAACTATTGTGCGGCCTATGTGTCCGAGGTGTAAGCACAGGCTGGGATTGGCGCGAATCTCGCCCGGAAAACGCGGCTTCGAAGAACGCACGTTTGAATGCTCGACCTGTCACCGCGTTGAGAAGCTTTCTTTCCCAGTCGATCCTCTCAAAACTGACGCCGTGGGCTGGCTGGCCAGTGCGTTGAAGCCACAGTAGGGCAGATGGCTACTCTCAGCGCGCGCCCCGCTGGCGCGGGCGCCAGGCGTGACCCAGCGGGGGGAATCATGGCCAATAAGCCGCGAGACTTGTGGTACGTCCGGATGGCATCAAGGAATATACAGCTTTGGTCATAAGCGATTGAAAACACTATGGACAATCCCAACGAGACCATCATTGGGGGACCGAAAGCTGGCGCGGGATCGAAAAAATCGGAGAAAAATCCTGCTTCGGCGCGTTTTTCCCGCGCATCAGAAGTTCGATCAAAGACCCGTCTCAGCCAAGGATCGACCGATACAAATTCAGATATTTGTCGGCCATGAGGTCTACCGTGAAGCGAGCGGACACCGCTGCACGGCACAAAGAGCGATCGATTTCGTCGACCCGATCTATCGCGGCCACCGCCGCATCGAGGCTATCGACGAGAAAGCCGGTCACACCATCATCTATTAGCTCGGGCATCGATCCGCGGTTGAAGGCGATGACCGGCGTGCCGCAGGCGAGCGCTTCCACGACCGACAGTCCAAATGGCTCATTGAAATTGATCAGGTGGAGCAACGCGCGGGCGGAGCCGAGGGTCTTCGCCCGAGCCGCCCCGCCGACCGAGCCGAGATAGAGTACGGAACGGTCGTCGAGCGCTGGCGCTACTTGCTCGTTGAAATAATCTTGGTCCTGGACAATGCCGGCCATGACCAGCCGCCGTCCGGATCTACGTGCTGCCGTGATCGCCTCAGCCGCGCCCTTATCCGGGTGAATGCGTCCGAAAAAGAGCAGATCTTCGCCGCCCTTCGGGTCGAAGGGAAAGTCCGCCAGCCGGATACCGTGGTGGATCGTTGCTGCATAGCGCAAGTCCGAACGGCGATCAGCAGCGCTAATCGCGACGAAATGGACGCGATTTTCGTATGCCTTGTAGGCGGGCAGAATGCGTTCCGAAGAGAAGCCATGAATCGTCGTCACCACCGGCGTGCCGACCAGCCGCGAGAAGGCCAGCGGCACGAAATCCGCTTGGTTATGGATGAGATCGAAATCACTGGCGTGCTCGAAAACATGGGCGACGTGGAGCATCTCCCATACCTTTGCGTCAATAGTGGAATCTTCCGAATAGGGTGCTGGGCAGACTCCATCGAGTTTGGCTGCAGTCCGGCTATCCTTTGTGGCGAACAGCGTAACGTCGACGCCGCGCACCACCAGCGCCTCGGTCAAGAGGCTCGTCACCTGCTCCCAAGGACCATAATGGCGCGGCGGCGTGCGCCAGGAGATCGGCGCCAGCATGGCGATACGCAACGGATCATCCTTCTCTGCTTTGTGCTATCCAGCCCCGATAATTACACCTTCGTTCGACCGTAACAGGAGCGTGCCGCCTTCGACCCGTTCCTCACCGTCAATCGTGGATAGCAGAATCCGGCAATCATGCGCCCAATCCGGCAACTGCAGTCGATGCGAGTTTCCGCTGAGATTAAGTGCCACGATCAGCCTCTCAGCACGATGCCGACGCTCATAAGCGAGTACGTCGGCCGCCCCGTCCAGCAGCATAAAGTCACCAATCGTCAGTGCCAAGCAATCGCGTCTGAGAGCCAGCAGCCGTCGGTAAAGCGTCAAGATTGATTGAGGTTCTTCGATCATCTGGGTGACGTTACGCGTCGAATGGTCGGCATTGAGCGGTAGCCACGGCTTGGTGGTGGTGAAGCCAGCATTCTCGCTCTTATCCCACGGCATCGGCGTACGCACGGGATCGCGGCCCAACGCTAGACCGGGTTCGCGTAACTCGCGCGGGTCCCGAATCTGGGCAGATGAGATCTCGACGT
>JBDTKD010000272.1:0-5035 GCA_039935515.1 Bradyrhizobium sp. | reverse complement strand
ATTCCAGCAGCGGCGGCATCTGCTTGCCGAATACGACGAGATTGGCAGGGTTGGAAATCGGTAGCACGAAGCTCGCCGCGTTGGCGATGAAGGCGCAAACGAACAGATGGGGTAACGGCTCGACCTTGGCGGCGCGGGTCGCGGCATAGACCGCCGGCGTCAGCACCACGGCGGTGGCATCGTTCGACAGCAGAACCGTAACCATGGTGCCGACGACATAGACGATCAGAAACAGCCGTTTCGCCTCGCCATGCGAATGCCGCACCGCCTGCGCGGCGAGCCAGTCGAACAGCCCCTCCTTCCGCGCCACTTCGGCCAGCAGCATCATGCCGATCAGGAAGAAGTAGACGTCGATACCCTTGCCGGCGGCCGCGAGCGCGTCCGGCCAGGGCAACAGATGGAGCAACACCAGCAAGGCAGCGCCGGCGACCGCCCAGATGAACTCGGGCAAATTCCACGGCCGGACAATCACGCCCAGGGTCGCGAGGATTGCGATTGCCCAGGTGGCGGCGTCGATCGCCGAGATCACTGCGCGCCCGCCAGTGCGGTTGCCGCCGGACGATGTTTCTCCCCGGGCCGGCGGGCACAGGCCGGCTTTAGAACCGAGGCGAAGCCTAGCCACAATGCGATCGAGCCGAGTGCAAAACTGCCGAGAATAAGAAACATGGCGCTGTAACCGATCTCCTGTGCGATCCAGCCACCGAGCGCGGGACTGAGCGAGGCGCCGAGGCCCTGGACGGTCATTACCGCGCCCTGCCCGACATTGACGCGACCACTGCGATCGAGGATCCGCGCAACAAGGCCGGGCACCGCGACGCTTTGCAATCCAGCTCCCACACCGTCAAGGATCTGCACCGGATAGACGCCCCAATTGTTCATCACGCAGGCGGCGACGACGCCGCGGATTGGCAGCGCGATGAACGAAATCAGCAGCACCAGCCAGTACCCCTCCTTCTCGGCGAAGCGCGTCGCGATCAGCGATACCAGAATCATGACGCCTTGGGCCACAACGATGGTGATCGCGACAAATCCGGCCGGGTCGGCCTGTTTGGCCGAGACGACCGCGAGCCCGTAGAGTGGAAGCATGGCGCCATTGCCGAGATGAAAGCAGGCCAGCGCCGCGGCCAGGATCAGAAGCGGCCGGCTTTCCAGCAGCACGGTGAAGCCGCCGACCTGGCCAATCTTATCCTCGGTCCGGTTGAGCCCGCGCGCCTCATCGTCGTCGATCGCGGCGCTCGGGATCATCAGGACCGAGACGATCGACAGGATGCCAAAGGCGGCGGCGAGCCCCAGCACGGCGGTGAATCCGAACCTCCATCCGAGCAGGCCCGACAATCCGGCGCCAACCATGTTGCCGGCATGGTTGAGCGCCTGATTATGGCCGTTCTGCCGATTGAAACCGGCCTGGCGAACGATGCCGAGCGTCATGCCGGTCACGGCCGGGCCGATCGCTGCGCCAGCGATCGCGGTGGCAACCTGGGACAGCGTCACCAGCCAAAAGTTTTGTGAAAGCAAAACGATGCCGGAGGCGACGACCGTGCAAATACCGGGGATGATGACGTAAAGCTTTTTGTGCCGGGTCGCACGATCAGCGCGCCCGCAGGCGTGGTCATCAGCATTCCCGTGATGCCGCCAAGCGTCATCACGGTGCCGATCAGCCCACTTTCCCAGCCATGCCCGAGCAGGAACACACCCAGGAACGGACCGATGCCCGCCTGCATGTCGGCCATGAAGAAATTGAGCGCGAGCAGCGGCGAGATGCCTCTGGAGCCCAATGCGTTCGATGGTCGGTTCAGCTTAAGGCTCCGCTCGCCGGGATTCGCGGAGACCCAACGCCCCCAACCTGATTTGGTTCGCGCCCATGACCGGCTTGGCGGACGAGCCCAAGCCGCCAACTCATGACCGCGCATCCAGGGGGCCTCGTGGTTCGAGACGCATGGCGTCGCCACGCTCCTCACCATGAGGGTCGAAGACCGAGCGCGCTTGCGCGCGTCTCGAAGGATGAAGCCGCGGTGCTGGAAAATGGTCTAGAATGACGGCCGTGGTGGGTTGGCGACCGGCGGCGTCAGCACCAGGGGCGCCCGCAGCCTGGGCTGTCGCACCACATTGGGTGCCGGCCGGACTTCGATCGGCGGCGGTAGCGGCGCGACCTGCTGGCTGACCACGGGCGGGCTGGGTGTCGAGGGTACGGCCGGCGGACGCGGGAGGCTTGTCTTGGGTTTCAACAGCGGCCGGCGCGGGTCATGGCCCGGATTCAGCGCATCGGGAAGCGATGGATCGGTTGGGACCGCGCCGGGAATCGGCGCCGATGGCGGCGGAATCGATGCCGGCGTGGCCGCCGGCGGCCGTTCGCCGCGCTCGATCGAATCCAGCCGGCGGGTCTCGCGGTCGATCGCTCTCACCGCCAGCCATGACGACAGCGCCGCAACGTCGATGGTTCGATTGAGCGCGTCGGGCGAGCCCGCCGCGAACAGCTGAAGTTCCGGGCGGCTCGCCGCCGCTCCGACGCTGGTTGACGCGAGGGTGGCGCGAATGTCGGCCTGGTCGGCGGGAATATCGTAGCCACCGGACACGATGGCGCGGGCGCCATCGGCACCGAGCGTGGTGGCGTCCACCCGAAGCCGGCCATCCCTGATCGTGAAGGGAATTTGCGCCGAGGCGACCGTCAATGCACCGGCCGACAGCACCGGCTCGACGATCTGCCGCAGCCTGGTGTCGTCGGTCGCCTGCCCGGCATCGCTGGCGCGGATCGCGGCGTCGAACGCGCGCGGATCGAGCCCGGCGATGGCAGCGGATTCCAGCGTCACGGCGCCGCTTCCGGACAACGCCCCGGTCAGCGCCGATGTGCTGCGGCCGAGGCTCGCCAGCGTCATCTGCATCGAGGTGCGGCCCGCTGGCATTTTAAGCTGCCGATAGTGCAACGCCTTGCCATCCACCCCCGTCAGCTGCACGCGTGCGTTGAGCGCTAGGCCGTCGTTGGTCTGCCTGGCGTCGATATGGGCTGTCGCCGCTCCACCCCCGATCAAGCCCTTGATCTCGTCGAAGGCCAGCGACTGGCCGTCATTGATGACCGTTCCGCTCACCGGCCGCAATTCGCCGCCGCCCGGAAGCGAGCCGCGCAACGCCTGGAATGTGATATGGCCGCGCCAGCCTTTCAGCAGGCCCGCACCGAGCGGCTCGGCCGCGGCGCGCCCGGCACTGCCGATCGCAAGCGCGAAGGCCGGCGCGAGATCAAGCGTGTCGAGACCAACTTCGCCCTCGACATTCTTTTCATCGCCGAGCGTCAGCACGATATGCCCGCGCAGCCGCGAACCCGCGATCGAGCCGTCCAGATCGTCCAGGGTCAGCTTGCCCCCGGCGAGCGCGACCCGTGACGACAGGCTGACATTGCGCGCCAGCGCGTCCGCGGGCTTGAGACCGAACAGCGGCGTCAGATCGGCACGCCGCATTGTCAGATTGACGCTGGCCGTCGCGTCCTGCGCCCACGGTTCGGCGGTACCCTGCGCGTCGGCGTCCAGTCCGGCTCCCGTCATCTTGACCTTCAGCCGCAGCGGCGCATGCCACTTGCCGCTCACGGATCCCTCGAATTGTGCCGGGCCCTGGCCCGCAGCAATGGCGTGATTGAGCCCCAGCAGGGCCAGCAACGCACCGCCCTGCTCCGACGACACCTTCGATTCAACGCTGACTTCGCTGCGCCGGAGCGCATCGAGATCGATCGCGCGCAAGCTGGCGATGGCTGGCTTCGCGGTGACGGTGACGGCGCCCTTGAGCTGCGGCGCGTCGAGGTCGACCACGGCGCGCGCGCTCGCAAGGTCGACATGGGTGGAATCCTTGCCGACATCGAGCGCGAGCTTGAGATGTGCGGGGCCCGGACCCATACCCATGGCATCGAGCCGCGCCGCCAGCGCCGGCGCGAGCGGCGCAATCAGGCCGGTGATCTGGCCAAGCGATGGCGCGCTGGAATTCAGCATCAGCTTTCCGGTCGCATTGGCCCGATCGAAATCACCGGAGGCGTCCACCATGACGCTGCCGGCGTCGCCGATCTTGAGCTGATCGAGCGAGATCTTTTTCGCGCCATAGCCCAGCCTGGCCACGAACGGATGCAAATCCTGGCCGGCCGAACCGGCGTGCCCGATATCGAGCGAGATCGCCGCCGCGTCGGGCCAGTCGGCCTGCGGGCCTGCCAGCGAGCGCACGAACGCCGCGGCGGCATCGAGATCAAGGCGGTCGGCCTTCAATACGGCGTCGAACCGCGAGCCGCCGTCTGCCGATGGCCTGGCGAGCGCAACCCGCCCTGCGACGGAGCCGCCGTCGATCTCGGCCTTCATGGCGTCGATGGCAACGCGGTCCGCGGCCACACTGACGGTGCCACTCAGCCGCAGTGGCTTTTGACTGTGAAAGCTGGCCTCACCGCGGCCCTGCAGCCACGCCGCCAGCGTATCCGGATCGGACGATTCGACATCGAGCGCGCCGCGAAAACTGCCGGACGGGCCCGGCTGCATGTCGGTGCCGCTGAGAGTGATATGGGTGGCGCCGGGTGCACGAAAATCCAGCCGATCGACGATCCAGGACTTCGTATCGGCGTGCAGATCGGCCGCGAGAGCCTGCAGCGGACGCCCGCCCAGCATGATCTGCTCGCAGCCGAATTCGATTTGAGTCGGAATCGGCGCCTGCGGGATTGCGGCGAGCAGCGCGCGCAACCCTGGCAACAATCGAACCGGTTCTGCGGCTTTGTCATCGCCCTTGCCGGCGAACCGGTCGGCATCGAACTGCCGCGCCGAGATCACCGCATGAAGCAAGGGCGAGGCGCCAAAGCGCATGTCCGCGAGGCCAGCCAATTTGAGCGCGGTCTCGTCAGGGCCGTAGCTGGCCTCGAGCTGCTCGAGATGCGCGGCCGCCGGGTCGGCCCTGACCCTGGCTGACATACGCCAGGAGGTCCGCGACGTCTTGGCGCGTGGGTCGTTCGAGCTGATCTCCGCGGCGCTGGCCAGCACCAGTGCACCTTCGAAGCGCGGGGCGCGGGCCTCGAAGCTGA
>JBDTKD010000271.1:0-7572 GCA_039935515.1 Bradyrhizobium sp. | reverse complement strand
AAGGGGGGAGGGAACGAAACCGTCACACCCCCGGCGCCGGCAGGCCGTGAATGGCACAGGCGGCGCGCAAGGTGTTGACGAGGAGACAGGCCACCGTCATCTGGCCGACGCCGCCCGGCACCGGCGTGACCGCGCCGGCGACCTTCAGCGCCTCGGCAAAGGCGACGTCGCCGACCAGCCGGGTCTTGCCGTCCGGCCCCGGAAACCGGCTGATGCCGACATCGATCACGGTGGCGCCGGGCTTGATCCAGTCGCCGCGCACCATTTCCGGCCTGCCGACCGCGGCGTAAACGAGATCGGCACGGGCGCATAATTGCTTCAGGTCGCGCGAGCGCGAATGCGCGATCGTCACCGTGGCGTTTTCATTGAGCAGCAACTGCACCAGCGGACGACCGACCAAATTGGAGCGGCCGAGCACGATGGCATTCATGCCTTCGAGCGAGGCATGCACGCTTCTGGTCAGGATGATGCAGCCGAGCGGCGTGCACGGCGACAGCGCTGCCAGGCCGCCGGCAAGCCGGCCGGCATTGTTCGGATGCAGCCCGTCGACATCCTTGGCGGGATCGACGGCATTGACGATGGTCTCGGTGTGCAGCGATTTCGGCAACGGCAATTGCACCAGGATGCCGTGCACGGCGGGGTCGCGATTGAGTCTCGCGATCAGCGCCAGCACCTCGTCCTGCGCGACATCGGCCGGCAACATATACTCGAACGAGGCCATGCCGGCGGCCTGGGTCTGCTTGTGCTTGCTGCGGACATAGACTTCGCTGGCGGGGTCGTTGCCGACCAGCACCACCGCCAGTCCGGGCGTGAGCCGATGGTCGCGCCGCACCCGCGCCACTTCATCGGCAACGCGCCCCCGCAGCGCCGCGGCAATGACCTTTCCATCGATGATCCGGGCCGTCATTTCGATGCTGGGCGATCAGAATACAGCGGGATAGATGTAATAGGTGATCACCCGCTGAATGAACATGATGATCAGGATCAGGATGATCGGCGAGATATCGAGGCCGCCGAGATTCGGCATGATCGACCGGATCGGCGCCAATAGCGGCTCGGTGATCCGGTACAGGAACTCGGCCACCGCGGCCACGAACTGGTTGCGGGTGTTCACGACATTGAAGGCGACCAGCCAGGACAGGATGGCGGAGGCGATCAGCAGCCAGACGTAGAGATCGAGGACGATGAGAACGATGTCGAGAACGGCACGCATGGCAGGCTTTACTCGCGGGTTCGGTCGCGGATTCGACTACCCGGTAAATATCGGTTCCACTCTTGGCAAACAAGGGAAGTTCCGGGCCAACGGCACGGAAAACAGTGATTTCGGCGTTCTTGACTCGGCGTTGGCGCCGACTGTAAATGAGGCCGATCGCTGGCCGCTTTCGCCGGAATCGGCGATCACCAAGGGGCCATAGCTCAGCTGGGAGAGCGCGTCGTTCGCAATGACGAGGTCGGCGGTTCGATCCCGCCTGGCTCCACCACGCTTCGCCTTCGGCTACGCGTGGCGCAGCCACCGGGCCGAACGCGAAGTGTGCCCGGCGTAGCCCGCAAGGGGCGGAGACGGGCCTCGGCATAAACCGATTTTTCCGTCATTGCGAGGAGCACTTGCGACAAAGCAATCCACCCCTCCGCCTGCCGCGCCATGGATTGCTTCGTCGCAAGTGCTCCTCGCAATGACGGGGATCGTGGGCATTTGCGCGCAAGCGTCTCCGATGCTTAATGTCGCTGACAATTCTCGGAAAAACTTCGCACGAAACGACCCATGACGATTGAAAATGCTCCCGGCGCGATGGCCGGACTGCGCGTGATCGACCTCACGCGCGTGCTCGGCGGACCCTACTGCACGCAAATCCTCGCCGATCACGGCGCCGACGTGATCAGGGTCGAACCGCCGGCCGGCGACGAGGTGCGCGACTGGGGACCGCCGTTCCACGGCGAGGACGCGGCCTATTTCGTCGGCATCAACCGCAACAAGCGTTCGATCGGGCTTGACCTCGCCTCCGAGGGCGGCCGCGCGGTGCTGATGAAGATGCTGGAGACCGCCGACGTCCTGATCGAGAATTTCAAGCCGGGCACGCTCGACAAATGGGGCATCGGCAATGAGATGCTGGGCGCGAAATTCCCCAGGCTCGTGCACTGCCGGATTTCCGGCTTCGGCGGCGACGGCCCGCGCGGCGGCAATCCCGGCTATGACGCCATCATTCAGGCCATGACCGGCATGATCGCCGCTACCGGCTCGCCGCAAAGCGGCCCGATGCGGATCGGCGTTCCGCTGGTCGACATCACCACCGGACTCTATGCGGCGATCGGCATTCTGATGGCGCTGTCGGAACGGCAGAAATCCGGTCGCGGACAGTTTCTGGAAACCACGCTCTATGAGACCGGCCTCGCCATCATGCACCCGCACGCCGCGAACTATTTCATGCACGGCAAGCCGCCGCAGCTCACCGGCAACGAGCATCCGAACCTCGTGCCCTATGCGATCTTTCCAACCCGCACCGACGACATCTTCATCGGCGTCGGCAATGACGGCGCCTTCCGCAAGCTCTGCAAGGAGATCGGCAAACCCGAACTTGGCGCCGATCCGCGCTTTGCGCGCAACAAGGACCGCATCGCCAATCGCGAGGCGCTTCGCACCGAGCTCGCTTCCGTATTCAGCCAGCACGATGCCGGGCCGCTGTGCGACCGGCTGCTCGCCGCCGGCCTGCCAGCCGGGCCGGTGCAGTCGATCGATCAGGCGCTCGCCAGCGCCCACACCGTTCATCGCGGCGACGTCGTTGAGAAGGACTGGTACAAGGGAGTCGCCTCGCCGGTCCGGCTGCAGCGCAGCAAGCCCCGCCTGCGCCATGTGCCGCCGAAATTCAGCCAGCACGCCACGGAAGTGCTGTCGGAATTCGGATATTCCAGCGGTGAGATCAAAGCCCTTGTCGCCAGGGGCGTTGTCTGCGGCCCCGAGCGCAAGCGCTAAACGCCGGTCGGGCCGGACGAACGGACCATCCGGGCAGGGCCGCCTTGGCCTATTTTCCACTTCCCTTGCCCGGCGCTTCCCCCGTACCATCCGCTCGTTGATGCAGTCATTCGCACGTCATCCGGCGCTGCTAACGCGCCCCAATGAAGATGACGGCCCAAGGGGAGAAATTTGATGGCTATCAGACCATTCGGCGCGGCTGCGGCAGTCGCTGTTACGCTCGCGATGGCGACGCCGGCCCACGCTGTGACCGAGATCCAGTGGTGGCACGCGATGACCGGCCCGAACAACGACGTCGTGGTCAAGCTCGCCAACGATTTCAATGCCTCGCAAAGCGAGTACAAGGTCGTTCCGACCTTCAAGGGCAGTTACGCCGACACGCTGAACGCCGGGATCGCCGCCTTCCGCGCCGGCAATGCGCCGGGCATCATGCAGGTGTTCGAGGTCGGAACCGCAACCATGATGGCGGCCAAGGGCGCCATCAAGCCGGTTTTCCAGCTGATGAAGGAACAGGGCGAGCCGTTCGATCCCAACGCCTATCTGCCGGCGATCACCGGATACTACTCGACCTCGAAAGGCGAGATGCTGTCATTCCCGTTCAATTCATCGAGCATGGTGATGTGGGTCAACCTCGATGCGCTGAAGAAGGCCGGTATCGCCGCGCCGCCGAAGACCTGGCCGGAGGTGTTTGCCGATGCGAGGAAGCTGCACGCCACCAATCCGACCTGCGGCTTCTCCTCGGCCTGGATCACCTGGGGCCTGATCGAACAGTTCTCCGCATGGCACAACGTGCCGATCGGCACCAAGGCCAACGGCCTCGACGGCTTCGACACCGTGCTCGAATTCAACACGCCGCTGGAAACCAAGCTGCTCGGCACTCTCGTCGAGTTGCAGAAGGACAAAAGCTACGATTATTCCGGGCGAACCAACACCGGCGAAGGACGCTTTACCTCCGGCGAATGTCCGCTGTTCATGACGTCATCGGCGTTCTATCCGAGCGCCAAGGCCAACGCCAAGTTCGCGTTCACCGCGGTCCCGATGCCGTATTTTCCGGATGTCACCGGCGCGCCGCAAAATTCCATCATCGGCGGCGCTTCGCTGTGGGTGATGGCCGGCAAGAGCCCGGAGGAATACAAGGGAATCGCCAAGTTCTTCACCTTCCTGTCGGACACCGATCGCCAGGTGACCCTGCATGAGGTTTCCGGCTATCTGCCGATCACCAAGGCCGCCTACGAAAAGACCAAGGCCTCGGGCTTCTATGAAAAGAACCCGATTCTGGAAGTGCCGCTGAAGGAATTGACGAACAAGCCGCCGACCGAGAATTCGCGCGGCCTGCGCTTCGGCGGCATGGTGCAGATGCGCGACGTCTGGGCCGAGGAGATCGAGGCGGCGCTCGCCGGCAAGAAGTCGGCGAAGGAAGCGCTCGACGCGGCGGTGTCGCGCGGCAACCAGATGCTCCGGCAGTTTGAGCGCACCGCGGCCAAGTGACGACCGCGAGGATCGGGGCCGGGCTTGACCCCGGCCGCGATCCCACCCAACGAGGCGCTGCATGGAACCGCGGGCGATCTTCTCAGGCAGGCTGCTTCCCTGTCTTCTGATCCTGCCGCAGCTTGCGATCTCCCTGATCTTTTTCTACTGGCCGGCGCTGCAGGCCGTGCGGCAATCGTTCCTGGTGCAGGACGCCTTCGGGCTGTCGACCCAATTCGTCTGGTTCGAGAACTATCTCGATCTGCTGCAAACCCCCGGATATTACCAGGCGATCGGCGTCACCGCGGTCTTTTCGGCGCTGGTGGTGGCTTTCTCGCTCAGCCTCGGCCTGCTGCTCGCGGTGATGGCCAACCACAACCTGCGCGGCATCCAGATCTATCGCACGTTTCTGATCGTGCCCTATGCGGTGGCGCCGGCGGTGGCGAGCGTGCTGTTCATCTTCATGTTCCAGCCCGGCCTCGGCATGATCGCCCGCGCGATGCAGCGCAACGGCATCGACTGGAATCCGGTGCTGAACGGCACCCATGCAATGATCCTTGTCGTCATCATCGCGGTCTGGAACCAGATCAGCTACAATTTCCTGTTCTTTCTCGCCGGACTGCAGGCGATCCCGAAAAGCGTGATCGAGGCCGCGGCAATCGACGGCGCCAGGCCGATGCGGCGGTTCTGGACCATCGTCTTCCCGTTGCTCTCGCCGACCACGTTCTTCCTGATCGTCATCAATATCACCTATGTCTTCTTCAATACGCTCGGCATCATTGACACCGCGACCGGTGGCGGCCCCGACGGGGCCACGCAAACGCTGGTCTACAAAGTGTTCCAGGACGGCAAGGCCGGCACCGACCTCGGCGGCTCGGCCGCGCAATCGGTGATCCTGATGATCATCGTGGTGGCGCTGACCGCATTTCAGTTTCGCTACGTCGAAAAGAAGGTCCATTACTGAACGCCATGGTCGAACATCGCCGGTTTGGAAACCTGTTGCCCCATCTCGTGCTGCTGGCCGGCGTCGTCATCGTCGCTTTTCCGGTGTATCTCGCCATCATCGCCTCGACCCACGACAACGCCGTCATCGCCAACGGCCAGATGTCGCTGTTGCCCGGCTCCCACGGATTCGAGACCTACTGGAACACCATCGTCGCCGGCACCGGCAAGACCACGCGGCAGCCGGTCGGCGTCATGATGCTGAACAGCCTGATCATGGCGCTCGGCATCGCCGCCGGGAAGATCGCGATCTCGATCATCTCGGCCTATGCGATCGTGTTTTTCTCGTTCCCGTTCCGGATGACCACGTTCTGGGCCATCTTCATCACGCTGATGCTGCCGGTCGAGGTGCGTATCTATCCGACCTACAAGATCACCAGCGACTTGCACATGCTCGATTCCTACGCCGGGCTGATCCTGCCCCTGATCGCGTCGGCCACCGCCACCCTGCTGTTTCGCCAGTTCTTCATGACCGTGCCGAAGGAACTGGTCGAGGCCTCGAAGATCGACGGCGCCGGTCCGATCCGGTTTTTTTGGGATACGCTGCTGCCGCTGTCGGTGACCAACATCGCTGCGCTGTTCGTGATCCTGTTCATCTATGGATGGAACCAGTATCTCTGGCCGCTGCTGATCACGACCCGCGACGACATGCAGACCATCGTGATCGGCATTAAGAAGATCATTGACGTGCACGATGCCCTGACCGAATGGCAGGTGGCGATGGCGACCGCCGTACTCGCCATGCTGCCGCCGGTCGCGGTCGTCGTGCTGATGCAACGCCTCTTCGTCAAGGGCCTGATCGAGACGGAGAAGTGAGATGGCCGGCGTAACCCTCCGCGATGTCCGCAAGACCTATGCGGGCGGCTTCGAGGCGATCAAGGGCATCAGCCTCGAGGTCGGCGACGGTCAGTTCTGCGTCCTGGTCGGCCCGTCCGGCTGCGGCAAGTCCACGCTGCTAAGGATGGTCGCCGGGCTCGAGACCATCACCGGCGGCGAAATCGACATCGGCGGCCGCATCGTCAACCAGGTCGAGCCGGCCGAGCGCGACATCGCGATGGTGTTCCAGAACTACGCGCTCTATCCGCATATGAGCGTCTACAACAACATGGCCTATGGCCTGCGCAACCGCAGCATGCGCGAAGCCGAGATCGACACGAGGGTGCAGGAGGCGGCGCGGATCCTCGAAATCGTCCCGATGCTCGGTCGCAAGCCGGGGCAGCTTTCCGGCGGCCAGCGCCAGCGCGTCGCGATGGGCCGCGCCATCGTGCGGCAACCCAAGGTGTTCCTGTTCGACGAGCCGCTGTCGAATCTCGACGCCAAGCTGCGCATCGCCATGCGGGTCGAAATCCGCAAGTTGCAGCGGCGATTGAAGACGACATCGATCTACGTCACCCATGACCAGCTCGAGGCGATGACGCTTGCCGACATCCTGGTGGTGATGAACGGCGGCGAGGTCGAGCAGATCGGCAACCCGCTTGCGATCTATCAGAAGCCCGCGACCACTTTCGTCGCATCGTTCATCGGCGCGCCGCCGATGAATCTGATGCCGCTGCGGCAAGACGAGATCAAGGTGCAGTTCGCCGGCGACAGCCGGGCCGCCGCCGGCGAAGCCGGCATCCTGGGAATTCGCCCCGAGGATTTCGTGATCGCGAACGAGCCCGTCGCCGGCGGCATTGCGCTCGGCCTCACCGTGGAGGCGATCGAGCGCGTCGGCGCCGAAACCTTCGTGTACGGCACTCGCGAGCCCGAGGCGCAGGAAGTCGCCGCCGATCCCGGCGAGTTGCCGCCAGGCGAGGTGCTGGTGCGCATTCCCGGCGCCGTCGCTCCTGCCATCGGCGAACGCATCCAGGCCATCGCGCCGCGCCAAAAGCTGCATTTGTTCAGCGCCGACGGCCGCCGCCGGATCGATCGTTAGGCTGCTCTCTGTTGTTCCGGGATGGTGCGTTCGGGCGTTTTTCGGCGGCGTGGCTTCATCCTTCGAGACGCCGGGCAGGCGCGCGGCCCCTCGGGATGAGGTCTGCTAGACCCTCATGGTGAGGAGCGCTCCTTCGCGGTCGCGGTAGGGACGCCCATTACTGAGCGCCCCCCGCACAGATCCGTACGTGCCCGATTCGGGCATACGGCTCCCACCTCGG
>JBDTKD010000270.1:0-4547 GCA_039935515.1 Bradyrhizobium sp. | reverse complement strand
CAAGGACGAACTGACCGCTCAACTGCTGGCGCAACTGCAGGAGAAATTTCCCGGCGTCGAATTCAACTTCTCGCAGTATCTACAGGACAATGTTGCTGAAGCCGTTTCGGGCGTGAAGGGCGAAAATTCGATCAAGCTGTTCGGCAATGACCTGGTCGCGCTCACAAACACCGCAAACCAGATCAAGTCGGTACTCGCCACTGTGAAGGGTATCACCGACCTGTCGGTATTCACCTCGCTGGGTCAGCCGACCATTCAGATCGACATCGACCGCGCCAAGGCCGCGCGCTATGGGCTGACGCCGGGAGATATCAACGCCACCATCAAGGTTGCGATTGGCGGCGATACCGCCGGCGATCTCTATGAACCCGGAAGCGATCGGCATTTTCCGATCATCGTGCGGCTGGCGCCGGAATACCGCCGCAGCGCCGAGGCAATCCAGAACCTGCGGATCGGCGTCGCCGGGGCCAACGGCGCGATCACGCAGATTCCGCTTAGCGAAGTGGCGTCGATCAACTTGGTGTCCGGCGCGGCCTACATCTACCGCGAGCAGCAGGAGCGCTATCTGCCGATCAAGTTCTCGGTCAGCGAGCGCGACCTCGGCAGCGCGATCCGGGAAGCGCAGGACAAGGTCGAAAGCCAGGTCCAGCTCCCGCCGGGATCGCGGGTCGAGTGGGTCGGCGACTTCGGCAATCTGCAGGACGCCATCAAGCGGCTGTCGGTCGTGGTGCCAATCAGCCTGACGCTGATCGCGACGCTGCTGTGGTTCAATTTCGGCTCGATGATCGAGACGCTGCTTGCCATGAGCGTGATCCCGATGGCGATCTTCGGCGGCGTGCTCGGGCTGCTGGTCACCGGCATTCCCTTCAGCGTGTCGGCTGCAATCGGGTTCATCGCGCTGTTCGGGATCGCCGTGATGGACGGCATCATCATCCTGTCGCAGTACAATCAGCTGATCGACGAGGGCCTCGACCGCATCAACGCCGTGATCCGTACCGGCGAACTGCAGCTTCGCCCGGTGCTGATGACCTGCGTGGTCGCAGGCGTCGGGCTATTGCCGGCGGCGCTGTCGACCGGGATCGGATCGCAGGTGCAGAAACCGCTCGCCGTGGTGGTGGTCACCGGCATGATGCTGGCACCACTGGTCATTCTGGTGACGCTGCCGGTGCTGATTTCGCTGTTCTCGCGCCGGGCGCGGTAAATCGGGCAGTGGGCGCGTGCCCATAAATCTTGCCCACTCCGATTGTGGTTGACGCATCCCTTTCGGTTGCCTTGTGATCTCGGCCGAAGGGATGAAACCGCGGGGGACGCCATGCGGATCGAGGAACGCCACGGTCAGGCTGCCGCCAGAACGTCCGATCAGATTCTCGGCGAAATCCGGGATTTTTGCCGCGCGACGCAAACTGCCGAATCCACCTTCGGCCGTCTCGTCGTCAATGATGGCAAGCTGGTATCGCGGTTGCGCGACGGTGCCAGGATCACCACCGGCACGCTGGACAAGGTTCGCGCCTATCTGTCCGAACATCGCACCACGCCGGCGGCCGCGCAACGTCAGCCGCCGGCGGCCGCAACGCCGCTCAACGGCGCCACGGTCGCCGCCGAAATCATGCCGCCGGGGTTCCGTTTCTTCGACAACCGGCAGAAATATCTGCTGTTCGTGTCGACTTGCAGCGAGAAGACCGAAATCGCGCACCGGATTTCACTTGAACTCGGCAATCTGCAGCCAACGCCGCCGGCACTTCGGATCTTCGACGCCGGGGTTGGCGATGGCACGGTGCTGTCGCGGGTAATGCGAGCGCTGCATGCCCGCTTTCCCACCATGCCGCTCTACGTGGTCGCCAAGGAAATCAGCTATGAGGACGTGCGGCTGATGCTTGAGAAGATGGCCGACCGCCTGTTCGAGCATCCCGCTACCGTTATCGTCGTCACCAATCTCTATTATGCCGAGGCGCCGTGGCTGACGCCGCGTTCGGCGACGTCGGCGCAAAGCCTGCTCTGGAAGGACGTCGCGCTGTCCGGCAACACGGCGCACGGTTTCGCCGAGCAGATCGGCGAACTCGAGGGATTTTTAGCCGAGAACTGGCGTGCCGGAATCAGCCCGAACACCGGCAACCCGGTCTACAGCAGGCCCATCATCCTGACCTTGCGGCGCGAAGACCATTCGTTCCTGCTCGACCCGATCATGCCGCGGCCGGGCCGCGTGATGGCCGATTACGATCTGGTCATTGCCTCGCAGCCTTACCGGGCGCGCGCCAGCGTCGAATTCAAGGCCTCGAAGGTGGTGACGCCGCTGGTCAAATCGCTGCGGCCCGGCGGACGGCTGATCGGCATCCATTCGCATGGCAAGGATCCGGGCATCGAGATCATCGACCAGGTCTGGCCCGACGACGATCCGTTCAAGACCGATCGCTATGCGATCCTGCGCCAGGTCAAGCACGAGCTCGGCGCGGCGGCGCGGCACTACAATTTCAACGCCTCCTCCGATGCCCGCTCGATCTTCCGCTATCACATGCACACCTTGCCGGACGAGGTGAGCGGCCCGATCGGGACCTCGACGCTGTTCGCCGCCTGGAACGCCGCGATCTATGTCGCGCAGATCGAGGACGTCAGGCTGTCGGACGTCGTTCGCGACGGCCGTTACCTCGAAGCCACCGACCGGGTGCTGAAACGGCACGGCGGTCTCTGGTTCAACGACGAGACCTATGTGATCTCGCGCCGCCGCGCCTGAGGCGGATATCCGAAGCCTGGCGATTCCCGGAGGGAGCCGTGACTGCACCCGATCCCGCTTTTTCCAGCGAGCTTGCCGCGCGGCTGGCGTCCGCCTCGGTCGAGATCTCCTCGCGCGGCCATCAAGTGCCGGAGCTGCGCGATCATTTCGCGACGGGAACCGATGTCACCATCACCTTTCTGCCGGGCGACAATTATCGCCGCAATGTCGACACCGCCTCCGCGCTGCGCCGTGCCGGGTTCAATCCGGTGCCGCATATCGCCGCGCGCGAAATGCCGTCGCGCGAGGCGCTCGACGATTTTCTGCGGCGGGCGCGCGGCGAGGCGGAGGTGAGGCGCATTCTGGTGATCGCCGGCGACGTCGCGCGCCAGCAGGGCCCGTTCGGGTCAAGCCGCGATGTCTGCGCCAGCGGATTGATCGAGGCCCACGGCATCGCCTCCGTCAGCATCGCCGGCCATCCCGAGGGCCATCCTTTTCTGGAAGCCGCCGACGCTTTTGGGGTGCTCGAGGCGTGGCGGGACTGGAAGCGGACGACCGGGATCGAGGTCGACGTCATGACGCAATTCTGTTTCGAAAGCACGCCGATCCTGGCCTGGATCGGCGCGCTGCAGGCGCGCGGGCTCGACCTCAAGGTGATCGTCGGTCTCGCCGGGCCCGCGACGGCCGCGACGCTGATGAAGTTTGCGCTCCGCTGCGGTATCGGCAACTCGATGCGTTCGCTGCGCGGCCAGATCGGCCGCCACAGCCGGCTTTTGACCGATACCGGGCCGGATGACGTCATGCGCGGCCTGCAGTCGGCGCCCACGGCCGTGACGGCGCCGATCTCGGGCTTCCATGTATTTCCGTTCGGCGGGCTGCGCAAGGCAGCGAGCTGGCTGCGCAGCTACAACGCCCGGATGCCGGCGCCGCTGCCGCGAGCGTCGTCGGCGGCCGACACTCAAAATCCATAAAGCGTGGCCGGATTGTCGACCAGGATCCGGTTGCGGATCGCGGCATCGGGCGCCCACACTGCAAGCTGATTGAGCAGGCGGCCGTCGTCGATCTGGAACAGCGGTGTCAGCTCGGTCGGCTTGCGTCCGGGCGTCGTGGTCGAATTCGGATGCGGCCAGTCGGTACCCCAGATGATCCGATCGGCATTCGCCGCGATCAGCGCCCGCGCCAGCGGGATCACGTCCGTGTAGTCGGGAGCAAGCCTGGACGCCCGATAGGCGCCGGAAATCTTGACATAGGCCTTGCCGGATTGCACCAGCGCGAGCAGGTCGGCAAAGCCCGGCTGTTCCGGGCCAAGCGCGCCCTGGGCGCCGCCGAAATGATCGAACACGACGGGGACCGGCGATGCCGCGACCAGATCCCTGATGGCGGAAATCATGGCGAGGCTGGTGAACATCTGGACGTGCCAGTTGCGGTTCCTGACGCGTTCGATCGCGGCCGCAATGCGCTGGCGCCCGATATTGGGGTCGCTGACCCCGCCGGTCGCCAGATTGAGGCGGATGCCGCGGATGCCGGCCTCGTTCATGGCGCCGAGATCGCTCTCCGGCGTCTTGTCGTCGATCACGGCGACCCCGCGCGCGGTAGCGCCCCGCGCCTTCATGCCGAACAGCGTGGCGGAATTGTCGGGGCCATAGACGCTCGGCGTCACGATCACCACGCGCTCGATATGCAGCGCCTGGTGCAGCGCCGCCATTTCTTCCGGCGACGCCGGTTCCGGCGTATAGACGCGCCCCGAAAAGAACGGGAATTTCTCCGGGTCGCCATGGATGTGGGTATGGCAATCGCAGGCGTGAGCCGGAACATCGAAGTTCACCGGCGTTGCGGGCTG
>JBDTKD010000269.1:0-4797 GCA_039935515.1 Bradyrhizobium sp. | reverse complement strand
GGCTTCGCCGCAACATCAAATGGATCAACGACCGAAGCGAATCGTTCGTATCCGATGCGCACGCCCGCGATCTCGTCTCGACCGTTCGTCTCGGCCTCGACGGCACCGGACGCTTCGTTGCCCTCGCGGTCGACACGGTCGCCAATCTGGGCGCCTATCTCTCCACCAATGGCGCGCTGATTCCAACCTTGCCGACGGCGGCCGTGCTGGGCGGGGCATACACCATTCCCAATATCTCCATGGAAGTTCGGGCCGCCTTCACCAATACCGTGCCGGTCGACGCTTATCGGGGAGCGGGCCGGCCCGAAGCGATCTATCTGCTGGAGCGCACCATCGATGTCGCGGCCGGTGTAACGGGCATATCGCCGGTCAAATTGCGCCAGAGAAACCTGATCAAGCGCAACCAGCTTCCATATCGGACGGCGCTCGGACGCGAAATCGACGTCGGCGATTTCAATACGGTGCTGGATCGCGCCATCGAGCTTGCCGATGTCAGCGGATTTCCACATCGCGCCAGACAGGCGAAAGAGCGCAACGCGCGCCGCGGCATCGGGGTGGCCTACTACCTCGAGGCGACGCTTGGTCCGCCGGCGGATGCGGCCAGGATCGCCTTTGCGCCGGATGGGCGCGCGGTGCTGTCGGTTGGAACTCAGTCCAACGGGCAGGGCCATGAAACGACCTTCGTGCAAATCGCCGCGGCGCAATTCGGTATCGCGCCGGATCAAATTGCATTCCGTCAGGCCGACACCGATGCGACGGCCGAGGGCGGCGGCCATGGCGGCTCGCGTTCGCTTCACCTGGGCGGCACCGCCGTCCTGCTCGCCGCGCGAATGATCGTCGAAAAGGGCAAGCGGATTGCTTCGCATCTGCTCGAAGCAGACGAGAACGACGTCGACTACAAGCCCGGAGAATACCGGGTCGCGGGTACCGATCGGAATATTCCGTTCCTCGACGTCGTCAAGGCGTCGTTCGATGCTGCCCGATTGCCGCCGGCCGAGAGCCCGGGCCTCGACGAGACCGCGCGCTACGAGCGCGAGGATTTCAACTATCCGAACGGTTGCCATATCTGCGAAATCGAGATCGACATGGCGACCTGCGTCGCGCGCGTCGCAAACTATACGGTCGTGGATGATTTCGGCCGTATCATCAATCCATTGATCGTTCGCGGTCAGGTGATCGGCGGTGTCGTTCAGGGAATTGGCCAGGCGCTGCTGGAAGAGACCAGTTACGACGCCAGCGGTCAGCTCAAGAGCGCGTCATTCATGGATTATTGCCTGCCGCGCGCAGATAATCTGCCTCCGATCCACGTGACCCTGTACGAGGACGCGCCGACCCAGACAAATCCTCTGGGTGCAAAGGGGTGCGGGGAGGCCGGGGCGACCGGATCGCCGCCGGCGGTGGTCAACGCCGCGATGGACGCGCTCAGGGATTTCGACGTCAGCCACCTCGATATGCCGCTCACCCCGCTCAGAATCTGGCGGGCCTTGCAAGGCCATGGTGGTCAGCAAAAGGCGGGATAGCGGTCGGCGCCCCTGCCACCTGCAGGCGACGGTCATGCCTATTCGAGCGTTGTTGTTCCGGCGCCGCTGGGCTACCAGACGATTTGGCCGGAATGCCCGCAGGGCCGCCAGTTTTGAGGAGTCTCATGCAGGATCACACCATCCCGCAATACGCTGCTCCAGTTGCTGCAGCGCAAAACAACGGCATCGGCCAGCCGGTCCGACGCAAGGAAGATGACGCACTCGTTCGCGGCAAGGGCCGATACACTGACGACTTCAATCTGCCGGGGCAGCTCTATGCCTGGATGGTTCGAAGCAGTCAGGCGCACGGCATCATCCGCAGGATCGACACGACGGCCGCCAGCGCGATGCCCGGCGTCCGCGGAGTCTGGACCGGTGCCGATTTCGCCGCAGACCAATACGCTCCCTTCGTTTGCGGCATGCCGCTGAAGAACCGGGACGGCTCGCCGCTGCGGCAGACCAATCGCCTGCCGTTGATGACCGACAAGGTTCGCTTTGTCGGCGATCCCGTGGCGTTCGTGGTCGCCGATACCGTCACGCAGGCGCGGGATGCAGCGGAAGCTGTGCTGCTCGAGATCGAGCCATTGCCGGCCGTCACCAGCGCTGAGGCCGCCGCGAAGCCGGGTGCGCCACGGCTCTATGATCACATCCCCAACAACGTCGCGCTGGATTTCCACTATGGCGACACCGCCGGGGTGGAAGCCGCTTTCGCCGCGGCCGCCCATGTCACCAGGCTCGACATTGCAAACACCCGCGTCGCCGTGGTCGCGATGGAGCCGCGCACCGCGCTCGCATCCTGGGACAAGTCGAGCCGACGTTATACCATTCATGCGCCGACCCAGGGGGTTGCGGGCAATGGTGCCGCGCTGGCGCAGCTTCTCAAGGTGCCTCGCGACCAGGTTCGCCTGCTCACCACCAATGTCGGCGGTTCGTTCGGGATGAAGAACATCTACTACCCCGAATATATCTGCATCCTGCACGTCGCGAAGGCGCTTGGCCGGCCGGTGAAATGGACCGACGAACGCTCCGGCAGCTTTCTCTCGGACAGCCAGGGCCGGGATCAGACCATCCACGCGGAGCTGGCGCTCGACAGCAATGGCAAGTTTCTCGCGATCCGCGTCAGCGGCTACGGCAATCTTGGCGCCTACATTTCCAACGTGTCGCCGAACCCGTTATCGGCAAACATCGCAAAGAACATCGCCAGTGTTTATTCGACGCCGCTTTTGACGGTGGACATCAAATGCGTGCTCACGAACACCACGCTGATGGGAGCCTACCGCGGCGCCGGACGACCCGAAGCCAACTATTTCATGGAGCGCCTGGTCGATCGCGCCGCCGCCGAACGGGGTATCGACCGGCTGGCGCTGCGCAAGCGCAATTTCGTCAAGTCGTCGCAGATGCCGTACTCGGCCGCCTCCGGGGTTACCTATGACAGCGGCGATTTTGCCGGCGTGCTCGGCACGGCGCTGGAATTGTCCGATTATTCCGGGTTTGGCAAACGAAAGAAGGAGAGCCGGAAGCGCGGCAGGCTCCGCGGCATTGCCGTGGGATCCTACCTCGAATCTACCGCGCCCCCCAGGAGCGAACTCGGCAAGATCGTGTTCGAGCCGGATGGCATGGTGACGCTGGTCACGGGTACGCTGGACTATGGGCAGGGCCATTCCACGCCGTTTTCCCAGATATTGTCGGCGCAACTGGGAGTTCCTTTCGAGAAGATCAGGCTTGAACAGAATGACAGTGACATCGTGCATACCGGCGGCGGCACCGGCGGGTCGCGCTCAATCAAGGCCACCGGTCTGGCCATTGTCGAATCTTCCGCGCTGGTCATCGCCAAGGGCAAGCAGGCGGCGGCTCATCTGATGGAAGCCGCGGAGAGCGACATCGTATTCGCCGACGGCCTTTTCACGATCGCCGGAACCGATCGCAGCATCGGCATCATGGAGTTGTCGCGTCGATTACGGGACGGCAAGATGCCGGATGGACTGCCGACCTCGCTCAGCGTCGATCACACCAGCAGTGACGTCGCCTCAACCTATCCGAACGGATGTCATGTGGCGGAGGTCGAGATCGATCCCGATACCGGGGCCGTGCATGTCGTCCGCTACACCGGCGCCAATGATTTCGGCACCATCATCAACCCGATGCTGGTGGCGGGGCAGATACACGGCGGCGTTGCCCAGGGCATCGGCCAGGCGCTGATGGAAGAGGTCAGCTACGACAGCAGCGGGCAGCTGATTACCGGCTCGTTCATGGATTACGCGATGCCGCGCGCGGAAGACATTCCCTTGATGGCCGTCGGCAGCCATCCCTCGCCGGCGAAATCCAACCCGCTGGGCACCAAGGGCTGCGGCGAGGCCGGCTGTGCCGGCAGCCTGGCCACCATCGTCAATGCGGTGATCGACGCGCTCTCTGAATTCGGCGTCGCGAAGATCGATATGCCACTCACTCCGGAGCGAGTGTGGCGCGCCATCCAGGATGCGCGCAGGGCGGGTGGGTCTACCTCCCGGATCTGGCACTGAACTCGGCGGCTGAGCCGGCGGGCAGGTGGGTGATTCGCCCGCGCCGTTCGGCGCTGAGGTTCCGGTTCTACGGGCGGCCAGCAACGCAAAACAAAGCATTCGCCATCGACCGAACATTGAAAATTCTGACCATTGCCCTGTCGGGCGCTCCTGCCACATAAATTATGCCGGCAACGAGCAGCAACGACGGCGGAAATCGCGATGTCGACCGAGAAATTCGACCCCTATGGCGAGGTATCGCCCGACACGGCCCGGGAAAATCGCAGGGCGGCGAGAATCGAGTCCGCCTCGGTCGCGCTGGACCGCGCTGGCCAGCTTGCTTTTTGGCTCCTCGTCGTCGTGATCGTTTCCGCCCGGGTCATCTGGTATCCGGCGGCGCCGGCCTTTGAAGCCGGCAGTGCAAGCGAGCCGAAACAAATGGTCATGCGATAGCGGGTACCGGTGGCAACGGTCCCTCGTCATTGCGGCGGCGAGAATTCGTAGCCCGGATGGAGCGCAGCGAAATCCGGGGCCTTACCAACCGTATCGCGATTCCCGGATTGCGCTGCGCTTCATCCGGGCTACGATACTGACGCCCTCGCAGCCGCGCACCGCGGCTATCCGGGGCGTGTGCGCCATCCCTTTAAGGCGCTTTCCAGTTCACTTGAATCATTGTCGCTTCTCCCGAGGCCTCGTGGTTCGAGACGCCGCGCAAGGCGCGGCTCCTCACCATGAGGGTCTGAGCCCTCATCCTGAGGAGCATCGCGAAGCGATGCGTC
>JBDTKD010000268.1:0-12866 GCA_039935515.1 Bradyrhizobium sp. | reverse complement strand
ATTCTCGACGCCGCGGCGCATGCCGGCGTCAGGGAAGCCAGCTATGTGCTGCTGCGGCTGCCGCTCGAAGTGCGCGATCTGTTCCGCGAATGGCTGATCGCGAACTATCCCGACCGCTACCGGCACATCTTCACGCTGATCCGCGACATGCGGAGCGGTCGCGACTACGATTCGCAATGGGGCACGCGGATGAAGGGCACCGGACCGATGGCCTGGATGATCGGGCGCCGGTTCGAGATCGCCTGCGACAAGCTCGGGCTCAACAAACGGCGCTCGAAATTGACCACCGATCATTTCGCCCGGCCGAAACGCAGCGGGCAGCAGCTCAGCCTGTTCTAGACTAGCGCAATTAGCACCCAACGGCTTCATCCTTCGAGACGCACCGCTTCGCGATGCTCCTCAGGACGAGGACTCAGACCCTCATGGTGAGGAGCGCGTCTTCGCGCGTCTCGAACCATGAGGCCTCGGGAGAAGCAACAGTGATTCGAACGAACCGGAAAACGCTTTAGATTAGGCGGCGTGCCGGTTTTTCAGGATTATTGATCGGCGGAACTGAATAGCGGGAATTGGGCCGAGTTCCCGGTTGCGTCGCCGGGCTCGCTTGCGCACCATCCCGGCATGATTCGGGACAAGTTAGACACGCCAAAAGACGCGTCGGCCAGGCTGCCAAAGGGCGTGATTGCGGTTGCGCCGCCGAGCTTTCGCCGCGAGCGCGCGCTGATCAAGCGGGGGGTCTGGCCGATCGCCGGCTGCGACGAAGCCGGACGCGGTCCGCTGGCAGGCCCGGTCGTGGCCGCGGCGGTCGTGCTCGATCCCAGGCGAATCCCGAAGGGCATCGACGATTCCAAGCGGCTGACCGCCGGGCGCCGCGAGGAACTGTTCGAGCAAATCTGCACCACCGCGTCGTTCGCCGTCGCCTATGCCTCGCCTTCGCGGATCGATCGCGACAATATCCTGCGCGCCTCGCTGTGGGCGCTGGCGCGTGCGGTTCATGCGCTGCCGGAAAGGCCGAAACATGTGTTCGTCGATGGCCGTGACCGGCTCGATACGCCGTGCGACTGCGATGCCGTGATCGGCGGCGACGGTCTGGTGCTCTCGATTGCGGCAGCCTCGATCATCGCCAAGGTCTCGCGCGACCGCCTGATGTGCGCGCTCGCACAGGATTGCCCGGGTTACGGCTTCGAGCAGCACAAGGGCTACGCCGTGCCGGAGCATCTGGCGGCACTGCACCGGCTTGGGCCGTCGGTGCATCACCGCCGTTTTTTTGCCCCGGTCGCAGCCGCGCGGGAAAGACGCGAGGGATCACCGATCGACACCGACATCATCGCGATCGAGAATGAAGCTATAGCGCTTTCGAGCGAAGTGGGTACCGGTTCGCGTGAAGAAAACGCGTCAAAACAAGAAACCGGAGCCCGGTTCTGATTCAATCAGAACCGAACAGGCTCCGGCATCGAGGTTTCGGCCGCCGTGTGAGGCCAGTTGCCTCGGCGGCTGACGCGCTCTATCAGACGTTCGAGATCGAAGGGAGCCGGCTAGCCGGCTCGGGCATGTCGGACGGTTGATGCGTTTCACCTCGCTGATTATCGAACTGATCCGCGCCCGGCCGCGGCTGGTGGTCTGGATTGTGGTGCTGTGTCAGGCGGCGCTGTGGCTGCTGCTGCCGATGCTGCTGTATCGAAGCCCGCCCGGCGACCTTGCGACCATCCTCGCCTACGGCCGGGAGTACCAGGTCGGAACCGGTCTCGGGCCGCCGCTGGCATTCTGGCTCGCCGATATCGCCTTTCGTGCCGCCGGCAATCACATGTTCGGCGTCTATCTGCTGGCGCAGCTTTGCTCCATCGCCACATTCTGGCCGCTTTATCTGCTGGCGCGCGCTATCGTCGGCGGGCAGCAGGCGGTGCTTGCCGTGCTGCTGACGATGACGGTCGCCGCGTTCAGTTCGCCCGGCGTCGAGTTTGGCCCGCTGGTGCTGGCGCGCCCGCTGTGGGCGCTGCTGCTGCTGCATTCCTGGCGGCTGATCGGCCAGCATCGCCGCAACGCGTGGTTCGCCTGGTCGATCGAGGCCGGCCTCTTGCTGCTGACGACCCCTGCCGCGATCGGCCTCTTGATCCTGATCGCGGCCTTCGCGCTCGCAACCGCGCGCGGACGGCGCACGCTGATGTCGTTCGATCCGCTGTTTGCGCTGCTGGTGATCGTTGTGCTGGCGCTGCCCTATCTGATCTGGCTGATCCGCGCCGACACGCTGGCCTTGCCGCCCTGGCCCGCGCTCGCGGATTTGCAGGCGAGGGGGCTGCATTGGGCAAGGCTGCTCGGCGGCCTGCTGCTCGCAGCTTTCGGCGTGGTGCTGCTCGTGGTTCTCAACTCCGGCTGGTTCGCCCGCACCCCGGATGAAGCGCCGATCATCTACCGGCCGCCGGTCGATCCGCTGGCGCGCGATTTCGTCTACTTCTTCGCCATCGCGCCGGCGCTCGCAGGAAGCCTGGTCGCCGGTCTGTTCGATCTCGACCGGGTCGTGGGCGGGGCGGCCGTCGCATTGCTGATGACCGGCCTCGCCGCGATCGTTGCCACCGGCGATTTGGTCCATTTGCGGCGCCAGCGCGTGCTGCGATCGGTGTGGGCGGCGGCCATTATCGCCCCTGCGCTTGCGGCCGTCGCGGCGACGCTGTTTCTGCCCTGGATCGGCGGCGGCGAGGTTGCCACGTCGCTGCCCGCCACCGCGATCGCGCATTTTTTCGGCGACAGCTTTGAACGGCGGACCAATCAGCGGCTGCGCGCGGTGACCGGCGACGCCGAACTCGCCAGTCTGGTCGCGCTGGACACCGGGCGTCCTCATTTGTTCCTCGAGGCCACTCCGGAGCGCACGCCGTGGCTGACGCTGCAGAAATTCAGTCAAACCGGCGGCGTCGTGGTTTGGCGTGCATCCGACACGGTCGGGACGCCGCCGGCGGAGATCGCGCAGCATTTCCCCGGCCTCGTCCCGGAAGTGCCGCACGCGTTCGATTGGCTGGTGAACGGCCGCCAGCCCTTGCTGCGGATCGGCTGGGCCATCGTGCGCCCGAAGCCGCCATGAACGCGTAATACGTAGCCCGGATGCAGCGAAGCGAAATCCGGGGCCGTGGTGCCCGCATCGCGATTCCCGGATTGCGCTGCGCTGCATCCGGGCTACGACTCTACTGCAGCGCCTGGGCGATCGCTCGCAGATCCTGCCAGGACATGCGTTTGTAGGACGGCGAGCGCAGCAGATAGGCGGGATGGAACGTCGCCATGGCGCGGATAATGCGGGTGCCGGTGTCGTAGTCGAACCATTTGCCGCGGGTTTTCATGATGCCCTCGCGGGTCGAGAGCAGGGTCTGGGTCGAGGGGTTGCCGAGGGTGACCAGCACGTCCGGGTTCACCAGTTCGATTTGCCGCTGGATGAACGGCAGGCAGATTTGCGTCTCCTGCGGCGTCGGCGTGCGGTTGCCGGGTGGCCGCCATGGAATGACATTGGCAATGTAGGCCTTGCTGCGATCGAGCCCGATCGCCGCGATCATGCGGTCGAGCAATTTGCCCGAACGACCGACAAAGGGCAGGCCCTCGATGTCTTCGTCGCGTCCTGGCGCTTCGCCCACGAACATGATGCGCGCCTGCGGGTTGCCGTCGGCGAACACCAAGCGGGTGGCGGTGGATTTCAGCGCGCAGCCGTCGAAATTTTCCAATAGCGCGCGCAGCGCGTCCAGCGACGGAGCGGTCCGCGCCGCTTCCCGCGCCGACGCGATCGCCGCCTCCGGCGCCAGCACGATGTCGCGGCGAGGGGCGGGCGCGGCGACCGGAGCCGTCCTGGCGGGTCTTGCCGGCGCGGTCTCCGCGGGTGCGGCGGTGAGACCAGGATCGGCCAGCCGGTTGACCGGCTCTTCCAACAGCGCGCAGTCGACCCCGGCCTCCAGATAAAAGGCCAGCAATTGCTTGAGGGTAGGGGCGGGATCAGGCGTCATGACACGATCTCGAAGGCACTGCCTCAATCTACCCCGAAGCGGGCCGCCGTGAAACGCCTCCAAAGCGTTTTCGAGCGAAGTGGGTACCGGTTCGCGTGAAGAACACGCGTCAAAACAAGAAACTCGGCGCATTTCCGTGGTTGTTCTTGATCCAAAAATCGGAAACAAACGATATTCAGACGCGTTCTCACCGGGCTGAGACCAGATCATGAGCACTGACGAGATTCCGCCTCGCGAAACCATGGAATTCGACGTCGTGATCGTCGGCGCCGGCCCCTCGGGCCTCGCCGCGGCGATCCGGCTGAAGCAGCTCAATGCCGAACTGTCGGTCGTCGTGGTGGAGAAGGGGTCCGAGGTCGGCGCGCACATCCTGTCCGGCGCGGTGATCGACCCGGTGTCGCTGGACAAGCTCGTTCCGGACTGGCGCGAGGACGCCGATTGCCCGCTGAAGACGCAAGTCACGGACGATCGCTTCTACTGGATGACGGCGGGTGGCGCGATCCGGCTGCCGAACATCGTGATGCCGCCGCTGATGAACAATCATCACTGCTATATCGGCTCGCTTGGCAATGTTTGCCGCTGGCTGGCGCCCAAGGCCGAAGCGCTCGGCGTCGAGATCTACCCGGGCTTCGCCGCGGTCGATGTGCTCTATGACGACAAGGGCGCGGTGCGCGGCATCGCGACCGGCGACATGGGCGTGGCCAAGGATGGTTCGCACAAATCGTCCTATACGCGTGGCATGGAACTGCTCGGCAAATACACCCTGTTCGCCGAAGGCGCGCGCGGCAACCTGAGCAAGCAGCTGATCGCGAAGTTCGCGCTCGACGCTAACCGCGAGCCGCCGAAATTCGGCATCGGCCTCAAGGAGGTCTGGCAGATCGACCCGGCCAGGCATCGGAAGGGCCTGATCCAGCATTCGTTCGGCTGGCCGCTGAACAATTCGACCGGCGGCGGCTCGTTCCTCTATCATTACGACGACAATCTGGTTGCGGTCGGATTCGTCGTGCATCTCAATTACGATGATCCGTATCTGTCGCCGTTCGATGAATTCCAGCGCTTCAAGACCCATCCGGCGATCCGTGGCCTGTTCGAGGGCGGCAAACGGCTGGCCTATGGCGCCCGCGCCATCACCGAGGGCGGCTATCAATCGGTGCCGCGCCTGAGCTTTGCGGGCGGCGCGCTGATCGGTTGCGCGGCGGGTTTTGTCAACGTGCCGCGCATCAAGGGCGTGCACAACGCCATCGGCAGCGGCATGCTGGCGGCCGAACAGGTCGTTGCCGCGCTCGGCGCCGGCCGCGCCAACGACGAACTGGCCGATTATGAGAATGCGTGGCGCGCTTCGCCGGTCGGCAAGGACCTGTACCGGGTCCGCAACGTCAAGCCGCTGTGGTCGAAGTTCGGCACCCTCCTCGGCGTTGCGCTTGGTGGTATCGACATGTGGTGCAACACGCTGGGGTTCTCGCTGTTCGGGACCCAGTCGCATGCCAAGCCCGACCGCAAGACGCTCGATCCGGCAAAGGCCCATGCCCCGATCGCGCCGCCGAAGCCGGACGGCAAGCTCACCTTCGACAAGCTGTCGTCGGTATTCCTCTCCAACACCAATCATGAAGAGGACCAGCCGGTGCACCTGAAGGTCGCCGACATGATTCTGCAGAAAACGTCCGAGCACGACATCTATGCCGGGCCGTCCAACCGCTATTGCCCGGCCGGCGTCTATGAATGGGTCGAGGAGGCGAGCGGGCCGCGCTTTGTGATCAATGCCCAGAATTGCGTCCATTGCAAAACCTGCGACGTCAAGGACCCGAACGGCAACATCACCTGGGTTCCGCCGGAGGGTGGCGGCGGACCCAATTATGAGGCGATGTGACGCACGATTGCGTGAGGCGGCCCCCGCCGACCCAGCCCCCGGCCACGATACCGCCACACTGACAGCGTTCTCAGGCGCGGCCGGCGGGCCGGGCCGATATGCACCCTTCCCGCCGATCGATTCGCCACCCCGTATCCTTGCGGTTGAACGCCAAACGCGGCATTGTCGCCTGCCTTGATGCCGCCGCTTGGGTTCGCATTCGAGACGATCCCGTCAAAACCTGGAGCTAGGGCGAACCGTGATGTTTTCCATTCGTTTCAATCGCCGGACCATCGCCGCCTTGGCCTTCACCGTGCTCGCGGTGCCGGTGTCGGTTTCGGCCCAGACGCCGGATCATCCGAGCGATAATTCGGCGCAGTTTCCCACCAGCCACGATCTGAAATCACTGACGATGTCGGGCAGCTACCTGGCGGCCCGCCATGCCAGCGTGGAGCGGGATGCCGCCTCGGCCGCGGCGTTCTACCGCTCGGCACTTCGAACCGATCCGAAGAACAACGAGCTACTCGATCGCGCCTTCATTTCCTCGCTGGCGGATGGCAATATCGACGAGGCGGTGAGGCTCGCCGACCGTATCCTGACCGTCGACAAGTCCAATCGCGTGGCCCGGCTCGTGGTCGGGGTGCGCGATCTGAAGCTGAAGAAATACGCCGCGGCGCAGCTCAACATCAATCAGTCGATTCGCGGACCGATCACCGATCTGGTGGCGACGCTGCTGTCGGGCTGGGCGAGCTACGGCGCCGGCGACAGCAAGACCGCGGTCGCCAATATCGACAAGCTGACCGGTCCGGAATGGTACCCGCTGTTCAAGGATTTGCATTCCGGCATGATCCTCGAGCTCGCGGGCAAGGAAAAGGACGCCGGCGTGCGTCTCGAGCGGGCCTACAAGCTCGACGATTCCATGCTGCGGGTCGCCGACGATTATGCGCGCTGGCTGTCGCGCAACAAGGATGAGGCGTCGGCGACGGCGGTCTATGAAGCATTCGACAAGAAGCTGCCGCGGCACCCGCTGGTGCTGCAGGGACTGCGCGAAACCAAGGCCGGCAAGAAGCTGCCGCCGCTGGTCGATTCACCGCAGACCGGCGCCGCCGAGGCGCTGTACGGGATCGGCGCCACCCTGACCCGCCGCGGCGGCGAGGATCTCGCGCTGGTCTATCTGCAGCTTGCGCTCTACCTCGCCCCCAACCATCCGCTGGCGCTGCTGTCGCTCGCCGATCTCTACGAGTCGGTGAAGAAGCCGGCGATGGCAATCAAGGTCTATGAGCGCGTGCCGGCGAGTTCACCGCTGAAGCGCAACGCCCAGATCCAGCTCGCGACCGATCTCGACGCCGCCGACCGCAGCGACGAGGCGATCAAGATCCTGAAGGGCGTCATCGCCGACGATCCCAAAGACCTCGAAGCCATCATGGCGCTCGGCAATGTCGAACGCGGCCGCAAGAAGTTCGCCGACTGCGCCGATACCTATGCGAAGGGCATCGATGCGCTGCCGGATGCGAACGACAAGGGCAACACCGTCTGGTACTACTACCGCGGCATCTGCGAGGAGCGCTCCAAGCAATGGAGCAAGGCCGAAGCCGACATGCGCAAGGCGCTCGAATTGCAGCCCGACCAGCCCCATGTGCTGAATTATCTCGGCTATTCCTGGATCGATCAGGGTATCAATCTCGACGAAGCCATGAAGATGATCAAGCGGGCGGTCGATCAGCGCCCGGATGACGGCTACATCGTGGATTCGCTAGGCTGGGCCTATTTCCGCATCGGCAACTACGAGGAAGCGGTCAAGAACCTCGAACGCGCGATCGATCTCAAGCCCGAAGACCCGACCATCAACGACCATCTCGGCGACGCCTATTGGCGGGTCGGCCGGACCCTTGAAGCCAAGTTCCAGTGGGCGCACGCCCGCGACCTGAAGCCCGAACCCGAAGACCTGCCGAAGATCGAGGCCAAGATCCAGAACGGTCTGCCCGACGACACCTCTTCCGCGGCCGCCGCTGACAAGAAAAAAGAGGACGGCAAGGGCGGCTGACCGAGGGGCTTGACGCCGATGCCGGCGCTGATGGAGGAGGGTCGCGCCAAGGTCAACCTGACCCTTCGGGTGGTCGGACGCCGCGTTGACGGCTATCACGATCTGGAGAGCGTGGTGGCGTTCGCCGATTGTGTCGATCGCCTCAGCCTGACGCCCGGGGACAGCCTGGATCTCAACACCATCGGCCCGCTGGCCAATGATTGCGGCGAGAGTGCCGACAATCTGGTGCTCAAGGCCGCGCAGCTGCTCGGCGAACGCGTGCCCAGCCTGCGCGTCGGCGAGTTCGTCCTCGATAAGGTCCTGCCGGTCGCGGCCGGGATCGGCGGCGGTTCGGCCGATGCGGCGGCGGCGCTGCGCCTGCTGGCGCGGCTCAACGGCCTTGCCTTCGACGATCCGCGCCTGATGGAGGTCGCGGTGCTGACCGGCGCGGATGTGCCGGTTTGTCTGGCCTCGCGCGCCTGCGACATGACCGGCGTCGGCGAAACGCTGCTGCCGCTGAGCCTGCCGGAATTGCCGTGCGTGATGGTCAATCCCCGCGTTGCGGTCGCGACCCGGGACGTCTTTCGGGCGCTCGGCCTGCGGAACGGCGAATTGCTGGTCGGCGCCACCGACGTGATCCAGGCAGAGGCCTGGCCGGACGCCGGTGCGTCGATGGGCGACTGGATCGAGGCGCTGAGCGCCGGCTACAACGACCTTGAAGCCCCGGCGATGCGGATTCAGCCGGCGATCGGCGAGGTGCTGACGGCGCTCGCCGCGGCCGACGGCGCAAGGCTCGCGCGGATGTCCGGATCGGGCGCGACCTGCTTTGCGATTTTCGAACACGCCACCGCGGCGCAGCGCGCGGCGCAGCAGATCGGGCGCGAACACCCCAAATGGTGGGTACACGCGGGCGCGCTGAGCTAGCGAATTGTAGCCCGGATGCAGCGCTGATCGGGGATAAGACTACAGCACCCGGTTGCTCTCCTTCACCTTTTCCGCATCGAGATAGACGCTTGATCCCATCTCCCTGAACTTGGCGCTCATCTGCGCCATGCCGTCCTCGATAGTGCCGTTGATCGACAATCCCACCGAGTTCGGATCGTTCAGCGTGGCGGCGTAGTCGCGCACGTCCTGGGTGATCTTCATCGAGCAGAATTTGGGGCCGCACATCGAGCAGAAATGCGCGACCTTGTGGGCTTCCTTGGGCAGCGTCTCGTCGTGGAAGCTGCGCGCGGTGTCGGGATCGAGTCCGAGGTTGAACTGGTCCTCCCAGCGGAAGTCGAAGCGGGCGCGCGACAGCGCGTCGTCGCGCAGTTGCGCGGCGGGGTGGCCCTTGCCGAGATCGGAGGCGTGCGCCGCGATCTTGTAGGTGATGACGCCGGTCTTGACGTCGTCGCGGTTGGGCAGGCCGAGATGCTCCTTCGGCGTCACGTAGCACAGCATGGCACAGCCGAACCAGCCGATCATGGCGGCGCCGATGCCGGAGGTGATGTGGTCGTAGCCCGGCGCGATGTCGGTGGTCAGCGGCCCCAGCGTATAGAACGGCGCCTCGCCGCATTCCTTGAGCTGCTTGTCCATGTTGATCTTGATCTTGTGCAGCGGCACATGGCCGGGGCCCTCGATCATGACCTGGCAGCCCTTCTTCCACGCGATCTGGGTCAATTCGCCGAGCGTCTCCAGTTCGGCGAACTGGGCGCGGTCGTTGGCGTCCGCAATCGAGCCCGGCCGGAGGCCGTCGCCGAGCGAGAACGACACGTCATATTGGCGCATCAGGTCGCAGATCTCCTCGAAATTCGTGTAGAGGAAGCTTTCCTTGTGATGCGCCAGGCACCATTTCGCCATGATCGAGCCGCCGCGCGAGACGATGCCGGTGACGCGGTTGGCGGTGAGGTGGATATAGGGCAGCCGGACGCCGGCGTGGATGGTGAAATAGTCGACGCCCTGCTCGCACTGCTCGATCAGCGTGTCCTTGTAGAGCTCCCAGGTCAGCTGAACCGGATCGCCATCGCACTTCTCCAGCGCCTGGTAGATCGGCACGGTGCCGATCGGGATCGGCGCATTGCGCAAAATCCATTCGCGGGTGGTGTGGATGTTGCGGCCGGTGGAAAGGTCCATCACGGTATCGGCGCCCCAGCGGATCGCCCACACCATCTTGTCGACCTCTTCCTCGACCGACGAGGTCACCGCGGAGTTGCCGATATTGGCGTTGATCTTGGTGAGGAAGTTGCGGCCGATGATCATCGGCTCGAGCTCGCCATGGTTGATGTTACAGGGGATGATGGCGCGGCCACGGGCGATCTCGCTGCGCACGAATTCCGGCGTCACAAAGGCCGGCACCGCGGCGCCGAAGCTTTCGCCGTCGGCGAGCGCCGCCTCCGCGCGTTCGAGTTGTTGCTTGCGGCCGAGGTTTTCGCGGGTGGCGACGTAGATCATCTCCTTGGTGACGATGCCGGCGCGGGCGAATTCGAGTTGCGTGATCATCGGCGGATGGCCGCTTCCGCGCGCCGACGCAATGCCCTGTTCCCCTCCCCCTTGCGGGGAGGGGTTAGGGGTGGGGGTAGTCACACGCGCCGTGCTCGCGGCTGACCCCCCTGCCTGACCCTCCGCCGCAAGGGGGGAGGGAACAGAAGACAGGCCGCGCAGCGGCCTGTGATGGGCGGTGAACGATTTGGCGGCATGGCTCGCGCCGACATTGCCGTTGTCTTCCGGCTTGATGTCGCGGCCCTGATATTCCTCGACGCCGCCGCGCTCCTTGACCCAGGCGATGCGGTGGCGCGACAGCCCGGCATTGACGTCGATCACGACGCCCGGATCGGTATAGGGGCCGGAAGTGTCATAGACCGGCAGGTTCGGCTCGCCGGCGCCCTCGCTGAGCATGATCTCGCGCAGCGGAACGCGCAGCTCCGGCGCTTCATCCGGGGTGACGAAGATCTTGCGCGAGGCGGCGAGCGGGCCGGTGGTGACGGCGGCCAATGTGGTGTCGGGGTTGGAGCGGATGTTCATGATGTATCCTCCTGTGGATGAAAGCAGCTACCGCCGTCATTGCGAGCGCAGCGAAGCAATCCACGGCCACGAATCCGGTGACAATGGATTGCTTCGTCGCTTGCGCTCCTCGCAATGACGGTGGATGGGACGGCGGCATCTCACGCGGCCTCCGCGTCTTGTCCGAGCCAGGCGCGCACCCGCGCGTCGGGATCGGCATTCTGGGTGATGTCGCTGACGACGGCGATCGAGTCGGCGCCAGCGGCAAAAATTTCGGCAGCCTGCTCGAGCTTGATGCCGCCGATCGCAACCAGCGGCAGTGAGCCGACGCATTTTTTCCATTCCGTGATCTTCGCAATGCCCTGCGGCGCGAACCGCATCGATTTCAGCGTGGTCGGAAAGATCGGTCCGAGCGCAACGTAATCGGGCTTCGCGCGCAACGCGGTCGCCAGCTCCTCGTCGTCATGGGTGGAGAGGCCGAGCGTCAGCCCGGCGTTGCGGATCGCCGTGAGGTCGGCCTCGGCGAGATCTTCCTGGCCGAGATGCAGATGTCTGGCGCCGCCGGCGATCGCAGCGCGCCAGTAATCATTGACCACGAGTTGGGTGCGGGTGCCCTTCGTCGCGGCGAGGGCGCCGGTCACGAGCTGCAGCGCCTCATCCTCGCCGAGGTTCTTGGCGCGCAACTGCACGGTGCCGACGCCGAGTGCGGCCAGGCGCGCCACCCAGGCGACGCTGTCGACGACGGGATAGAAGCGATCAGGATACGGCATGCCAGAACGGGGTCCCGATGACTGGAGTGGAAGGGGAGGCGAAATCGCGGGCTTCCATCAGCCCGGCTTCATAGGCGGTGCGGCCGGCCTCGACGCCGGATTTGAACGCCGCGGCCATCGCCACCGGGTCGGCGGCCTTGGCGATCGCCGTGTTGAGCAGCACCGCGTCGTAGCCGAGCTCGAGCGCGTGCGCCGCATGCGAGGGTGCGCCCAGGCCCGCATCGACCACCAGTGTGATATCGGGCAGGCGGTCGCGCAGCAGTTTCAGCGCGTCGCGGTTGACGATGCCCCTGGCGCTGCCGATCGGCGCCGCCCACGGCATCACCACCTGGCAGCCGGCATCGACCAGCCGCATCGCCACCCCGAGATCCTCGGTGCAATACGGAAAGACCTCAAAACCGTCCTTGACCAGGATGGCGGCGGCCTCGACCAGGCCGATCGCGTCGGGCTGCAGCGTGTCGTTGTCGGCGATCACCTCGAGTTTGATCCAGCTCGTGCCGAACAATTCGCGCGCCAGTTTTGCCGTGGTCACGGCCTCGCGCACGCTGCGGCAGCCGGCGGTGTTCGGCAGCACCGTGACGTCAAGCTCGCGAATCAGCGACCAGAACGCGTCGCCGGTCTTGCCGCCGGCGGCTTCCCGCCGCAGCGACACCGTGACGATCTCGGCGCCCGAGGCCCGGATCGCCGCCTGCATGATCGAAGGCGAGGGATACAGCGCGCTGCCGATCAGGAGGCGGGAGGTGAAGGGTTTGTTGTAGAGGTTCAGCATGATGTCAGCGCCCCAACCCCAAGACGTTCCGACATACCAGCCGTCATCCCCGCGAAAGCGGGGATCCAGTATTCCGAAGCGCCGGAGTCCAGCACGAGAGGCCGCGGCGTACTGGGTCGCCCGGTCAAGCCGGGCGATGACAGTCGGGTTGCCATCGCAGCTTGGTTTCCAGCCATCATCATCCCCCTTGCCGCGGCGTGATGATCTCGATCTCGTCGCCGGCTTTAAGCGCGGTGTCGGCCCAGCGGCTGCGCGGCAACACGTCGAAATTCAGCGCGATCGCGAAATGCTTGCCCGGATAGTCGAGTTCGCCGAGCAGCGCGTCGACGCTGGGCGATGAAATCTCCCGCGGCTCGCCATTGACGATCACGCGCATTGCATCACCTCGTTGTCGATCACCCCGCGCTCGACATAGCCAAGCGTCAGCTCTGCCAGCGCCGGCGCCAGCAGGAAGCCATGACGGAACAGTCCGTTGACGGCGATGTTGTGCCGGTCGATGGCG
>JBDTKD010000267.1:0-5411 GCA_039935515.1 Bradyrhizobium sp. | reverse complement strand
TCATTCCTCGCACCGACGAGCCGTTCCTGAACGTTTTAAAGGGCGCGCGCCGCGGCCATCGCGGCATCAATGGCAAGGTTTTCTGGCAAGACGAAACCTTCAACGACAATCGCGTGCTGATGCATGTGCCGGAGGATTTCGACCTCCGCAAACCCGGCGTCATCGTCGTCTTCTTCCATGGCAACGGCGCCACGCTGGAACGCGACGTGCGCGAACGCCAGCGGGTGCCGCAGCAGGTTTCGGAGTCCGGCGTCAACGCCGTCCTGCTGGCGCCGCAACTTGCCGTCGACGCCGCCGATTCCAGCGCCGGCAAATTCTGGCAGCCGGGGGGGCTCAAGCGCTTCGTGGCGGAATCAGCCGATCATCTGGCCGAACTCTATGGCGATCCTGGCGCCGCCAAGGCGTTCGCCAATATGCCGGTCATCATTGTCGGCTACAGCGGCGGTTTCATGCCGGCGGCCTGGAGCCTCGACGTCGGCGGCCTCGGCAACCGCGTGCGCGGCGTGTTCCTGCTCGATGCGGTCTATGGCGAACTCGACAAGTTCGCATTCTGGATCGAGAACCATCGCTCCGGCTTTTTCGTCAGTTCCTACACCCGCTATACGCAGCGCCACGACCAGGACCTGATGCGCCTGTTACGGGAGAAGGGGATCGCCATCACCGAGACCATGGACGGGCCGTTGAAACCCGGCAGCGTGGTATTCGTCGAGACCCCCGAGGGCGTGACGCACCGCGATTACGTCACCCATGCCTGGACCGACAACCCGCTCAAGGAAGTGCTGGTGAAGATGGCGGCATCGCCGGCGCTGACGCGGATCGCGGCGAACGCCCCACCCTCCGCCAGCCGGTAGTCCTGAACCCTCGCCGGACGGCATCGCGCGGCTGCATCTTTCGAAATAGATGACGGGACCAAAGCGCGGTTAGACCCTCATGGTGAGGAGCCGCCAACGGGTCCGCGCGAAGCGCGGCCCGATGATAAACTCCGCGGCGTCTCGAACCATGAGGCCATGTGGTTCCTGTCACACCTAAATGGCTTCATCCTTCGAGACGCATCGCTTCGCGATGCTCCTCTGGATGAGGTCTCATACCCTCATGGTGAGGAGCGCGCCTTCGCACGTCTCGAACCATGAGGCCTCAGGAGAAGCAAAATGATTCGAGTGAACCGGAAAACGCTTTAGAATTTCGGGATTTTATCGGCAAACCCGTTATAGCAGGTGAGCCGCTCGTCTTCTTCCTTGATGAAACGGCAATCCGCCACCGCCTTCGCCGCCGGGGCCTTGGGGTTCGGCTTGGGCGGGAAAATCGCGTCGTCGCACTCCAGCCGTCCCTTGGTCTCGTCATCGATCTCGAGACAGGCCTGCAGCTTGCCGGCGATCGACTTGGGTTTCGCATTGGGTTTCGCATTGGATTTCGCGTTGGGCTTTGCCGCAGCGGCGTGCGGCTTGACCTGCACCAACGGCTTTCCTCCCACCGTCGGCGGGCTGTCTTGGGCCATGGCGGCCGCTGAATAAAGCATCGCGATCAGCGCCAGTGTCTTTCTCATCTCACCCCCGCTTAACTAAAGCCCGGTTCTGATTCAATCATAACCGGACAGGCTTTAGGGCAACGCCACCGCCGGATCAAGCCGGGCGTTTCGTCCGGCTCAGCCCGACATTGCCGGCTGGCGCGGCCTGGTCAGAAGCACGGCGGCGAGCGCCAGTACCACGAATGTCACCGCGACGTAGCCGACACCGCGAAGCTGATCGCGGGCGAACAACTGGCCGGCGATCGCCGAGCCGATCGCCTGTCCGATATAAAGCACCGAGGTGTTGAGCGACACCGATGCCGAGGCCAGCGGCGGCGCCGCCGCAACCAGCCGGACCTGCTGCATCGAGTTGGTCGAGGCGAAACCCAGTCCCCAGACCGCGACCGAGCCGGCCATCAGCGGATAGACGCCCGCGCTGAGCGCCCATCCGCTCATTCCCGTCAGCATCAGCAGCGTAAACAGCAGCGAGGTCTTGTACGCGCCCCAGGAATCGACGATGCGGGTCGCGATCGCAACGCCGATGAAACCGAACACACCGTAGAGTGCGAACACCAGCCCGGTCGCATCCGCACTGGCACCGGTCAGCTTGGTCAGCAGCGGCGCCATGAAGGTGAACACCGCGAACTGGCCCGACATCTGCAGCGTCGTGATCGACAGCAGCAGGATGATCATCCGGTTGCGCCCAAGCTCGGCCCATGTCTTGAGTTCGACCGGCGCGCCGATCAGCCCCCTCGGCAGCCGCCACGCCAGCAACAGGGCGCTGAAACACCCGATCACGCCGATGCTGCCATACACCGCGCGCCAGCCATAGCGGCTGGCGATGAAGGTGATCAGCGGCAGGCCGACCGCCGCGGCGAGCGACCAGCCGAGAAAGATGTAGGCGATGGTGCTGCCGCGCTTTTCCGCCTTCACCATCAGGCCGGCGGTGCCGGCAGCCTGCGGCGTGTAGAGCGCGCCGACCGCCAGCATGACCAGGCGGATGACAAGCAGGGTTGCATAATCCGGCGCCAACGCCGATGCCAGGTTGGCGAGCGCGAATACCGCGAGTGTGGCGGTCAGCAAGGAGCGGCGTTCGATCCGGCTGGTCAGCCCCGCCGTCAGCGGCGAGCCGATGCAAAGCACCACCGCGCCGAAGGTGATCAGCAATGCCGCGCCGCTGATCGTGACCTCGAGGCTGGTCGACAATTCACCCAGCATTCCCGCCGGCGCCAGCACCGACATGCCGGTGACGACATTTCCGAGCATCAGGGCGGTGGGTGCGAAACGGCGTTCGCGGCGATCATTTTCCATGCAAGCGCATCTATACCAGACCGCTACCGAATGAAAGGGCGCGCCCGCATCCGTCGCTGGCGTACCGCGGCGTCCGTGAATTTGCCGGAATTGCCTGATTGCACTGCCCGAATCGCCTGCTATACCGCTGCTTTCCCGCTTACCTGCGCTCGTTCGCAGGAGTGAGCATCAGGAGACTGCGATGTCCGATTTCAAGTATAGCCTGACGAATCTGAAGCCCGTGGAATCAACCAGGATCGCCCTCACCTTTCCCGACGGCGCCAAGCGCGAATTCCCCAGGGATATCACCGGGCTCGACATCGCCAAGGGCATCTCGCCCTCGCTCGCCAAGCGCACGGTGGCAATGGCGCTCGACGGCGTGGTCGGCGACCTCGCCGATCCGATCACCCAGGATGCGAACATCGAGTTCATCGCCCGCGACGATGCCCGCGCGCTGGAGCTGATCCGGCATGACGCGGCCCATGTGCTGGCGGAAGCCGTGCAGGCGCTGTGGCCGGGCACCCAGGTGACGATCGGCCCGGTGATCGAAAACGGCTTCTACTACGATTTCTTCCGCAACGAGCCGTTCACGCCGGAAGATTTCGCCGCGATCGAAAAAAAGATGCGCGAGATCATCGCGCGCGACAGGCCGTTCACCAAGCAAGTGTGGAGTCGCGAGCAGACCAAACAGGTGTTCCGCGACAAGGGCGAGAACTTCAAGGTCGAGCTGGTCGACACCATTCCCGGCGACGAACCGATCAAGATCTATTTCCAGGGCGACTGGTTCGACCTCTGCCGCGGACCGCACATGACGTCCACCGGCAAGATCGGCAATGCGTTCAAGCTGATGAAGGTCGCTGGCGCGTACTGGCGCGGCGCCAGCAACAATCCGATGCTGACGCGGATCTACGGCACGGCATTCGCGAAACAGGAAGAGCTCGACGCCTATCTCCGGCAGATCGAGGAAGCCGAAAAGCGCGATCACCGCAAGCTCGGGCGCGAGCTCGATCTGTTTCATTTCCAGGAGGAAGGCCCGGGCGTGGTGTTCTGGCACCCGAAGGGATGGACCGTCTTCCAGGTCCTGATCGCCTATATGCGCCGCCGGCTGGCCGCCGATTACAGCGAAGTCAACGCGCCGCAGATCCTCGACAAGGCGCTGTGGGAAACCTCGGGGCATTGGGACTGGTACCGCGAGAGCATGTTCGCGGCGCAGTCGGCCGGCGACGAGGCCGAGGACAAGCGCTGGTTTGCCTTGAAACCGATGAACTGTCCCGGCCATGTGCTGATTTTTAAGCATGGCCTGAAAAGCTATCGCGACCTGCCGCTGCGGCTGGCCGAGTTCGGCATGGTGCATCGCTACGAGCCGTCCGGGGCGATGCACGGCCTGATGCGGGTGCGCGGCTTTACCCAGGATGACGCCCATATATTCTGCACCGAGGCGCAACTCGCCGACGAGTGCCTCAAGATCAACGATCTGATCTTGTCGACCTATGCGGATTTCGGCTTTGAGGGCGACCTTACGGTGAAACTCTCGACCCGGCCGGAGAAGCGCGTTGGCACCGACGAGATGTGGGAGCACGCCGAGCGGGTGATGGCGACGGTGCTGGCGCAGATCGAGGCGCAAGGCCACAACCACCGCATCAAGACCGCGATCAATCCCGGTGAAGGCGCGTTCTACGGTCCGAAATTCGAATATGTGCTGCGCGACGCCATCGGCCGCGACTGGCAGTGCGGCACCACCCAAGTCGACTTCAACCTGCCGGAGCGGTTCGGTGCCTTCTACATCGATGCCGACGGCTCGAAGAAAACGCCGGTCATGGTCCACCGCGCCATCTGCGGTTCGATGGAACGCTTCATCGGCATCCTGATCGAGCACTTCGCCGGCAGTTTCCCGCTGTGGCTGGCGCCGGTGCAGGCCGTCGTCACCACCATCACCTCGGAGGGCGACGAATACGCCAAGGTGGTCGCCGCCGCCGCCCGGCGCGCCGGGCTGCGCGTCGAGCTCGATCTGCGCAACGAGAAGATCAACTACAAGGTCCGTGAACATTCGCTGGCGAAAATTCCGGCGCTGCTGGTGGTCGGCAAAAAGGAGGCCGAGACCCATTCGGTCTCGGTCCGGCGCCTCGGCAGCGACGGCCAGAAGGTGATGCCGACGGAAGAAGCCGTGGCGGCGCTGGTCGAGGAGGCCACCCCGCCGGATATCAAGCGGGCAGGGGCAGCGGCGGCTTAGGCGGCGCTTTGCCGTCCGATTCTGATCAGCGATTCGGCGGGAATCCCGAGCCCTTCATGCAACCGCCTGATCATATTGATCGTGAGCTCGCGCCGACGATTGAGGACTTCATGCACGCGATTGCGGCCGCCGATAAAGGGGATGAGATCGCGCGGCAGCAGCCCGTTTTGCTCCATGTGATACTTTATTGCCTCCACAGGGTCCGGCAGATCAAGCCGATAATGCTTGCGCTCCCATGCTTCCACCAACGTAACCAGCACGTCGAGCCGGTCCCCCTCGCCCGAATTGCGACGGGCGCCCATCAACCCCTCGATCTCCCTGAGAACGCGGCGGTAGTCGCGCTGTGATTTAATCGGTGTGATATCCATCGCTGAACCCTCAAATGCT
>JBDTKD010000266.1:0-5056 GCA_039935515.1 Bradyrhizobium sp. | reverse complement strand
GGCAGATGCGCGGCAGGATATCCATCTTGATATGCTCGGGCGCATATTTCAGCAGCACCGGGCCGCTCTGCCGGTCGGCGACGAAGAAGCGCCGGGTCGGCGCGTTGGCGACGCGCATTTCCTCGGTGACCACATAGCGCTCCAGAAAGCTGCGCTCGTGGCCGCCATATTTCTTTGGCCAGGTCATGCCGATCCAGCCGCGCTCGCCGACGCGCTTGCTGAACCCGGGAACGTCGTTGTCGCCGCCTTGCGGGCTGTGCGGGTCGAAGGTGCCAGCGGCGATTTCCTCGGCCAGAAAAGCCCGCACTTCCTTGCGCAGTTTTTCGCATTCAGCCGGCAGGCGGATGGGATCGAAACGGAGGGCTGCGGTCATTTTCAAACTCGACTCTTGTCCACGCGAAGATGTTCAGGGTCAGCGCGAGGCGACCAGCGGCCACAATTCATCGGCGCCGCGGGCGGCGATGCGCTTGCCCAATTCCACCGCCCAGTAGCTCTCATGGCCGAAATCGTCACGCCATGCCAGTGCGCGCATCGTGTAGCGATGCAGGATATGTTCAAGCGTGTAACCGATCGCACCGTGAACCTGATGGGCGATCGCGGCGCCCTTTTCGGCGGCCTCGGCGCAGCGAATCTTCGCCGCCGTCGCTTCCAGGAAAACCGCATCGTCGAATTTCGAGGCATTGGCAATCGTGTCGGCCGCCGAGCTCGCCGCGGTCATCGCCGCCGCGGTCTCCCCGGCCAGCCTGGCGAGATTGTGCTGCACCGCCTGGAATTTCGAGATCTTCTTCTCGAAGGCGACGCGCTCATTGGAATAGCGCACGCTGATGTCGAGCATCGATTCGAGGCTGCCTGCGATTTGCAGGCTTCGCGCCACGGCCCCCATCAGCATCAACGCGGTCTGATCGAAACCCTTTGGCGCCGGCTTGATCGCGATGGGAGAAGCGTTGGTGAACGTCACGGTATCGCTGCCGTCGCTGGCGAGATTGAGGCCGGCCTCGATCCGGCAGCCGGCCGCATCGACCAGCGCAATCGAGAGTCCGCCGGTGCCCTGTGCCAGCACCGCAAAATGTCTGGCGTCCCTGGCAAAGGGAACGCCGCGCGCGCGACCGGACAGGGTGCCGTCGGCGTTGAGCGCGATGCGGTCCTTGGGGTTGGCCGGGGCCACCGTCATCGCTCCTTCGGGCGAAGCAATCCCGGCCTGCGACAACAGCCATCCCGCCAGCATGGTCTCGGCGAGCGGCACCGCGATCGCGAAACGACCGGCCGCGCTCAGCACGCTGAAGCCTTCGGCGAGGCTCGCGCCGGAGCCGCCGCAATCCTCGGGAACCCATGCCAGCGGCAGCCCGGCCTCGCTCAGCGCCCGCCAGAGCGGCAGCTTCCAGTCGCCTTTCTTGTCGCGGTTGATGGTTTGCGCGTCGGCGAGGTCGGCGAATATCTTCTCCGCCGTCTCCGCGACAATGTTGTCACTCTCCGCCACGGCGTTCCCCGCTTCTCGATTGGCACATCGCATCCGGGCATTCCGCCGGGCGCCTTGTGCGCTGTTTTCTTGCACGGCATGATGGGGAAAAGCCATCGTCATGACAAGCGCAGATGTCCGCAGCGTCGCCTGCAAGGCCGACATGAAGCCTCGGAATACGCGGGAATTCCGCGCAACGGAGTTTCGCCGATTTGCAGCCGATCCACCGCGCGATATGGTAGATCGCGCAAGGGGCGGGTCAGCCTGAAAGGCAATCAAGAGGAAATACGGATGTCGAAGGATGGATTGTGTGCGATCGTAACCGGTTCAGCGTCGGGTCTTGGGGCCGCGACCGCCACCATCCTGGCAAAAGGCGGCGCGCGCGTCGTCGTCAACTATTCTTCGAGCCGGAAGGAAGCCGAAGAGACCGCCGATCTCTGCCGCAGCGCCGGTGGCGAGGTCGTCGTGGTGCAGGGCGATGTGTCGCGCGACGAGGATTGCCGGAAGATCGTCGCCGCCGCGGCGCCCTGGGGCCGCCTCGATGCCTTGGTCAACAATGCCGGCACCACCAAACATGTCGCCCATGAAGATCTCGACGGATTGTCGGCGGAAGATTTTCAGCGGCTGTTCGGGGTCAACACCATCGGCCCGTTCCAGATGGTGCGGGCGGCGCGAAGCCTGCTCGAGGCGGCCGCCAAGGCATCCGGCCGTGCCTCCGCCGTCGTCAATGTGTCGTCGGTGGCCGGCATCAGCGGCATCGGTTCGTCAATCGCCTATGCCGCGAGCAAGGGCGCGCTGAACACCATCACCTATTCGCTGGCGCGCGCGCTGGCGCCGCTGATCCGCGTCAACACCGTCTGCCCCGGCTATATCGATACGCCCTGGTTCACCAAGGGCCGCGGCGTCGTGGGGGCGGCCAAGGTCCGCGATTCCGTGGTGTCGAGGGTGCCGCTCAAACGGGCCTCGACCGCGGAAGACATCGCCAACCTGGTCTGCTTCCTCGCCACGCCGCCATCGAGCAACATGACCGGCGAAGTGGTCCGGATGGATGCCGGCATGCACCTGATTACGTGAGACAGCTTTTCAGAGCGTCATTGCGAGGAGCCAACGGGTCCCGCCTTCGGCGGGCCCGATGGTAAACTCCGCGACGAAGCAATCCAGTTTCCCGTCATTCCGGGGCGCGTGGAGCGCGAGCCCGGAATCCATAACCCCCGATCGTGGTTATGGATTCCAGGCCTGCGCCAAGCGGCGCATCCCGGAATGACGGAAAGTCCAGCGCAGCGCGCGCTACTTTGCGCCCGGGTCGGAGATCACGCGGCGCGCCACCAGCCTGTTCCAGATGAACAGCACCACCAGCGCGCCGATCGTGGCGGTGATGAAGCCGGCGCCTTGGTTCGGGCCGTAATGGCCGATGGCCTGGCCGATGAAGGTGGCGAGAAACGCGCCGGCGATGCCGAGCACAGTGGTCAGGATGAATCCGCTGGGATTGTTCGGACCCGGCGAGAGCAGCCGCGCGATAATTCCTGCGATAAAGCCGACAATGATGATCCAGAGAATGCCGCTCATGACGGTCGTCCTTTCCTGAAAAAGCAGGCTGGTGATGCCGAAATCAAAGCCGGCCCGATAGTTCGCTTTCGGTCGGCAGCCGGCCGTCCGGCGTCAAATGGTTGACCACGTCGGGCAAATGCTGGCTGAGGCCCGACAGCAGTTGGTCGCGCGGCAGGCCGCTCTGCGACATCAGGCTGTTGATCTGATCGGCACCGAGCGCGTTGGCGAGATCGCCGGGCGAAATCGACTTGTTCGGCCCCGGGCTCACCCACGAATTGGCGGCATCGCCGTGGCCGTTCTGCTGCAATTGCTTGAGCAGGTCGCCGAGCCCGCCGCTGATCACGCTGCCGGCGGCGCCGCCGGCCAGGAGGCCGCCCAACCCGCCCTGGAGCAGACCACCGAGACCGCCGCCGCCAGGCGCGGCATTGGCGCCAGCGCCCGGTGCCGGTGCCGGCGTTGCGCCGGGCTGGCCGGCGGTGAGATGCTTGACAGCCTTCCAGGCGAGCAGGCCGAGGATCGCCATGGTCATCGGCGACATCCCGCCGCCGGATTGCGCGCTCGGATTGCTGGGGCCGCGCGGGCCGTTCTGCATGCCGTTGAGTACATCGAATAAACCCATGGTTCTCTCCTGCAGCGTGTCAGCCCCACCATGCGAAAACATAACGGCGCGGCGTGACGGTTACAAGGCAAGGCGGTGTCCTCGACCCGCGCCGCGGCGGCGGCGTCGCGGGGGGCGTCGGCCGGTAGAATCTGCTATCGAGAACGCCAGTCAATGGATGGAATGCCAATGATCCCCGACAGGCCGATTGCGGTGGCCGGCGCCGGCAGCATCGGCTGCTTTGTCGGCGGCATGTGGGTTGCCGCCGGCCGCAAGGTCGCATTGCTGGCGCGGCCGCGCGTGATCCGCGCCATCGGAGACGGCGGGCTGCGGCTGACGAGCTTTGAGGGTTTGGCGTGCCAGATCGCACCCGACCGGTTGACGCTGTCCGAAGATCCCTCGATTTTCAAACAGGCCGGCGTGGTGGTGGTGACGGTCAAAAGCGCAGATACCGCCGGCATCGCCGATATCATCGCGAGCCATGCCCCCATGGATGCCGTCATCGTCAGCCTGCAGAACGGCATCGGCAATGCCGCGGTACTGCGCGAGCGATTGCCGGGGCGTCGCGTGCTCGCAGGCATGGTGCCGTTCAATGTGATCGCGCGCGGCGAGGCGGGATTTCATCGCACCACCTCGGGCGATATCCTGCTCGAACGAGACGAGGACGGTACCGCCGCGCGGCTTGCGGTGCCCGGCCTGCCGGTGCGCGCGACCGGCAACATCATCGGCGTGCAATGGGGCAAGCTGTTGGTCAATCTCAACAACGCGCTCAACGCGCTGGCCGGCCTGCCGCTGCGCCGGCAACTCGCGCAGCGATCCTGGCGCAGGCTGCTGGCGGACCAGATGGCGGAGGGGCTGGCGGCAATCAGGGCGGAGGGTATCCAGCCGGTGTCACCGACCCCGATACCTGCCGCCTGGACACCGCATCTGCTTCGGCTGCCCGACCCCGTGTTTGAATGGGTGCTGGGACGAGCCATGAAGATCGATCCCGAGGCGCGCTCGTCAATGTGGGAAGACCTGCAGTGCGGCCGCCGCACCGAAATCGACTATTTGCAGGGCGTGATCACCGGAATTGCTGACCGGCATGGTCTCGATGTGCCGCTGTCGCGCCGCATTTTTGCGCTGATCAGGCAGGCGGAAGCCGAAGGCGCGGGTTCGCCGGGGCTGACCCCGGAGCAGATCCGGCCTTGAGGCGATACGCGGGAGACCACCGGATGAAGCAGATCTATGCCGCCCTGGTGGCGGGAGTGGCGCTCGCGGGCGGGGCGTCGACGGCGCTTGCCGCGCCGCCGACGGTGACACCATCGCCGGGATATGATGCGAGGCTGCAGCAGAGCCGTGCCGCGCCGACCGTCGCCGAGCCCGCAGCGCCCGCGGCCAAACCGGTTTCCCGGTGCTACGTCAGGCGCCACCACGCCAGCACGCATTGAAATGGCGCCCTTGCCGCCAGCATC
>JBDTKD010000265.1:0-6071 GCA_039935515.1 Bradyrhizobium sp. | reverse complement strand
CGCTCCTCACCATGAGGGTCTGAGACCTCATCCAGAGGAGCATCGCGAAGCGATGCGTCTCGAAGGATGAAGCCATTGAGGTGAAAATTGCACTAGAACTCCGCATGGCCCTGCGGGTCGACCAGATGGTTGATCCGTTGCGCCGCTGCCATGGCGAATCGCACGGTCATCAGCTTGCGGGTCGGCGCCGGCAGCCGGTGCTCCGGCGCCTCGCATTGCAGATGCGCGCCATAGGCGTCAGCGACGATCAGGCCGGTTCCGCCGGGGAAAATCTCGCACGGCAGGTCCTGCGTAAACGCGAAGAACAGCCGGTCGCAATGCGTCCGATATTCCTGCCACTTCTGATCGGCGCGCAAATCTTCGATCGACGATTTGATCTCGACGATCCAGATCTCGCCGCGCCCGTTCAGCGCGACCAGATCGGCGCGGCGTCCCGACGGCAGCGGCAATTCGCTGATGCAGGAAAATCCCAATGACCGCAACAACCGCGCGGTGCCGCGCGCGATCGCCAGCGCGGTCTCCGACTGACGGCGGTCCGGCGGCGGCACCAGGGTAACATGGCGGGCGGGCGATTCCATTGCGGCCAGCATAGAGCGCCGCGGAGCCAGTGGAAACCGGGTTTTGCCGGTCGCGGCCGCCGGAAAAGGGAACCTGAAGAATTCTCGCCGCTTATATCCTGCCGCTCTGCACCGAACGCGGACGAAAGAGGCTGCCTCGGCATGATCGACGACCTTTGGTACAAGAACGGCATATTTTATTGTCTCTCCGTCGGCACCTATATGGATGCCAACGGCGACGGCATCGGCGATTTCAAGGGCTTGTTGCGGCGGCTGGATTATTTGCAGGGGCTCGGCGTCACCACCATCTGGCTGATGCCCTTCCAGCCGTCTCCCGGCAAGGACGACGGCTACGACATCGCGGATTATTACGGCGTCGATCCGCGCTACGGCACGCTCGGCGACTTTGTCGAATTCACCCATGGTTGCCGTCAGCGCGGCATCCGCGTCATCATCGACCTTGTCGTCAATCACACCTCGGATGCGCATCCCTGGTTTCGCGACGCCCGTAGCTCGCCGGACTCACCCTACCGTGACTGGTACGTCTGGGCCGACAAGAAGCCCGCCAATGCCGGCAAGGGAATGGTATTCCCCGGCGTGCAAAAATCCACCTGGACGCGCGACAAGGCGGCGGGGGCCTGGTATTTCCATCGCTTCTATGACTTCCAGCCCGACCTCAATACCTCGAACCCGCGGGTACAGGCCGAGATCCTCAAGATCATGGGGTTCTGGATTCAGCTCGGAGTGTCCGGCTTTCGCATGGATGCGGTCCCTTTCGTGATCGCCACCAAGGGCGCGAAGGTCCGGACGCCGGTCGAGCAATACGACATGCTGCGTGCGTTCCGGGAATTTCTGCAATGGCGACAGGGCGATGCCATCATCCTGGCGGAAGCCAACGTGCTCCCCGAAACCGACATGGAGTATTTCGGCGACGACGGCGACCGCATGCACATGATGTTCAATTTCCAGGTCAATCAGCATCTGTTCTATGCCATGGCAGCTGCCGATTGCCGTCCGCTCGCCAAGGCGCTCAACACCACCAAACCGCGACCGGCTTCGGCGCAATGGGGGCTGTTCCTGCGCAATCACGACGAGCTCGATCTCGGCCGCCTGACCAAAGCGCAGCGCGGCGTGGTGTTCGAAAAGTTCGGCCCCGACAAGAACATGCAACTCTATGATCGGGGGATCCGGCGCCGCCTCGCGCCCATGCTGGGTGGCGACCGCCGGCGGCTCGAACTCGCCTACAGCCTGATGTGCACGCTGCCGGGAACGCCGGTGATCCGCTATGGCGACGAAATCGGGATGGGCGACGATCTCGACCTGCCGGAACGCAATTGCGCCCGCACCCCGATGCAATGGTCGACCGAGCCCAACGCCGGCTTTACCGAAAGCGACAAGCCCTGTTCGCCGGTTATCGACAAGGGTCCCTACGGTTTCGAGCATGTCAACGTTGCCAAGCAGCGCCGCGACCCCAACTCGATGCTGAACTGGACCGAGCGCATCATCCGGATGCGCAAGGAAGTTCCGGAGATTGGCTGGGGCGACTTCAAGGTGATCGCCACGCGCGACCCGGCCGTGCTGGTCATTCGCTATGACTGGCGCAACAATTCGGTGCTGTTCGTCCACAATCTCGGCGACAAGCCGCGGGAGATTGCGTTTTCGGCTGGGCTCCCCGGCGAAGCGGGCAACTTGCTGGTCAATCTCTTGAGCGAAGACCACAGCCGAGCCGACCATCGCGGCCGGCACACGCTCCTGCTCGAAGCCTATGGCTACCGCTGGTACCGCGTCGGCGGATTGGACTACCTGTTGAAGCGCAGCGACATCGACACCAACGTGTCGGGCAACGCGGCTCATCCGGCCTGATCGTCCGGCGCGCCGACAATGACGCCCTCATTGCCGCGCAGGTCCAGCGCGCCCTCGATGCGCTCGCGCTGCCGATCGAGGAACGTCGACAGCAGGATTTCGCGGCCATGGCCGATCGCGTCCGACGCGACCGAAGCGGGTTCGGCCCCGAGATTCAGCGCAACCACCACCGCGCCGCCGTCGCCTCGCTGGTAGATCAACAGATCGCCTTGCGCCGCGACCGGCACGTAATCGCCCGACACCAGCTGCGGCATCGCCTTTCTGAGCCGGATCAGCGCCTTGTACAGGCTGAGGATGGATTGCGTGTCGGCGTCGAGATTGACGACGTTCTCGTGCTGGAAATCGTCCGGCACCGGCAGCCATGGCGGCGATATCGAGAAGCCGGCATTGGCCGTCGCATCCCACTGCATCGGCGTCCGGCAGCCGTCGCGCCCGACCCCGATTCCCGGAACGTTCTGCTCAAAGGGATCACGCACCTGATCGGGCGCGATCGGCACCTGGTGCATGCCGATCTCGTCGCCGTAATAGAGCGTCGGCGTTCCGCGCAGGGTCAGCAGCAGCATCGCCGCGACGCGCGCCTGGTCGGGCCCGACCCGGCTTGCAACCCGCGGACGGTCGTGATTGCCGAGCACCCAGTTCGGCCACGCCCTCGCAGGCAAAGCGGCTTCGTAATCGGCAATGATCTGCTCGATCGAGCGCGCGCTCCACAGCGTCGACAGCAGCGCGAAGTTGAACGGCATCTGGGCGCCCTTGAGATCGTTGCCGTAATAGGCGACCAGGCGCTGGACCGGCAGATAGATTTCTCCGATCAGGACGCGGGACGCGAATTCATCGGTTACCCGCCGCATCTCGGCAATCACGTCATGAACCTCGGGCTGGTCGGTGGAGTAACGCGTCAGGATCCTTTCATGCGGCGGCCGGCCTTCGTGATAATGAGGATTGGGCGGATTGTCGCGAAACTGCGCGTCCTTGATCAAATGCCAGATCACATCGACCCGAAACCCGTCGACGCCCTGGCGAAGCCAGAACCGCATCACCTGGTAGATCGCCTCGCGCACCGCGGGGTTGCGCCAGTTCAAATCCGGCTGCTGGGCGAGGAAGGCATGATAATAATATTGCTCGGTCGCCACGTCATGCTGCCAGGCGCTGCCGCCGAATTCCGACAGCCAGTTGTTCGGCGGCCCGCCGTCCGGACCGGGATCCCGCCAGATGTACCAGTCGCGCTTGCTATCCTCGCGCGAGCTGCGGCTTGCCGCGAACCAGGGATGCTGGTCAGAGGTATGGTTCGGTACGAGGTCAAGGATAATCTTGAGACCGCTGCCATGCGCGATGCTCACTAGCGCGTCGAAGTCTTCCATGGTGCCGAACAGCGGATCGATGCCGTTATAATCGGAAATGTCGTATCCGAAATCGGCCATCGGGGATGGAAAGATCGGCGACAGCCAGATCGCGTCGATTCCGAGCGCCTGCAAATATGGCAGCCGGCTGATGATGCCGGCGAGATCGCCGACCCCGTCGGCGTTGCCATCCTGAAACGAGCGCGGATAGATTTGGTAGAAGATGCTGTCTCGCCACCAGGATTCTCCGCGCTGATCCATCTTTGAAGCCAACCTCAGAACACCGTGCTGCGCGGGGTAACGCTGGAACTGCGGCCGGGTTCAAATCAACGAATTTTTGACGGCGCCGGTGTGACCGGGCACCCATCACAGCTGCGCCAATGGCGCAATTTCCGCTTGGCGAGCCGCCAAAAATCGGCATTGTGCGGCGATGACAAATGAAACCGAGACCAGGGCGAAGGCCGGTGCCGTCATCATCCCGGTGACGCTGTTCGAGCAGAACTGCACCTTGATCTGGTGCGAAGCCACGAAAAAGGCTGTCGTAATCGACCCCGGCGGCGACGTTGCCAAGATTGAGGCCGCGATCAAGCAATCCAATGTCAATGTCGAGAAGATCTGGCTGACCCATGGCCACATCGATCATGTCGGTGGCGCCGCCGAATTGCGGGACGCGCTCAAGGTAGCGATCGAGGGCCCGCATGTCGACGACAAGCACCTGCTTGACAATGTGGTCGCGAGCGGCGCCCGTTTCGGCATGACCGGCGTGCGCAATTTCACACCGGATCGCTGGCTCAGCGAAGGCGACCAGGTCTCGGTTGGCAAGCTGACCTTCGACATCCTGCATTGCCCCGGCCACTCACCGGGCAGCGTGGTGTTTTTCAGCAAGGAATTGCGTTTTGCCCATGTCGGTGACGTCCTGTTCAACGGCTCGGTCGGACGCACCGATCTTCCCGGCGGCAGTCATGCCACGCTGATCAGCTCGATCACCGCTAAGCTGCTGCCGCTCGGCGACGATGTCGGCTTCATCTGCGGCCATGGCGCCGGCTCCAGCATCGGGCAGGAGCGGATGACCAATCCGTTTCTCACCGGCGCGATGTGAGCCGAGGCCGGATGGTCGCGGCCGCACGGCGGATCAATTCGAAACCATGGCGCGGACCCGCCGCGACAGATTGTCGAGGTCGAACGGCTTGGTGATCATTTCCATGCCAGGCTGCAGAAAGCCGTCGGCGATCGCAACGCTCTCGGCATAACCGGTGATGAACAGAATCTTCAGGCCGGGCCGGGTCTCCAGGGCCTGGTCGGCAAGCTGGCGGCCGTTGATGCCGGGCAATCCGACATCGGTGACCAAAAGGTCGATCTGCTCGTTGCCTTGCAGGATGCGCAGGCCCGACGGGCCGTCGACGGCCTCGAGCGTCCGGTAGCCCTCCTCATCCAGCATCTCCAGGATGACCGCGCGCACCGCCGGCTCGTCCTCGACCACCAGCACGGTCGCGCCGGTTGCGGAACGCTCGGCCGTGGTGGCGGCCGATGCCGGCCCGGCGACCGCGCCGCTGTGATGACGCGGCAGATAAAGCCTGACCGATGTCCCCTGGCCTAGTTTGCTGTCGATGGTGGCATGGCCGTTCGACTGCCGCGCAAATCCATAGATCATCGAGAGCCCCAGCCCGGTACCCTGCCCGATCGGCTTGGTGGTAAAGAACGGGTCGAAGGCGCGCGCCGCCACCTCGGCGCTCATGCCGGTACCGGTGTCGGTGACGACGACGCAGATATAGTCGCCCGGCGCCAGCGTCGGGTTGTCCGCGGTCATGCCCTCGACCCGCGCGTTCGCAGTCGCGATGGTGAGCGTGCCGCCATCGGGCATGGCGTCGCGCGCGTTGATGGCAAGATTGAGCAGCGCGCTTTCAAGCTGATTGGGATCGCAGAGCGTATCCCAGAGGTCGTCCGATACCACGATCGCAAGATCGATGGCCTCGCCGATGGTTCGGCGCAGTAAATCTTCCAGCGACACCACGAGCTCATTGGCATCGACGCTTTTCGGAATCAAGGGCTGGCGGCGCGCAAAGGCCAGCAGACGATGGGTCAGCGCCGCGGCGCGGTTGGCGGACGTCATCGCCGCGTCGATATAGCGCCCGACATTTTCGGTCCGGCCCTGATTGAGGCGGGTCTGCAGCAGATCGAGCGATCCGACGATTCCGGTCAGCAGATTATTGAAGTCGTGGGCAATGCCGCCGGTGAGCTGCCCCACCGCCTCCATTTTCTGGGACTGGAGCAAGGCCTCCTCGGTGGCCTTCAGCCGTTCGGCCGCGGCCTTCTC
>JBDTKD010000264.1:0-7611 GCA_039935515.1 Bradyrhizobium sp. | reverse complement strand
AAAATCGAACAGCGCATCCTCCGCGGCAAGGCTGCTCAGCCTTTGTTCGTTGCGAACACCAACACGAAGGGCTGCAGCGTCAAACGCCTTCAGCAGGCCCTGCGCATCCGATGCACTGCGCGCGGCTTCGGCCGCCGCCGTATTATCCAGATCGTTCGAGATCGTAACCTTCGGACGAACCATCACGTCGGTGACTGCCCTGGCTTGGACCCGTGCGCCTATTTCCCCGGCCACAGCTACGCATTTGTCGATCGCAGCAATTGCCATCGTACTCGGTTCACCAACCAGCGGCAGCAGGATATCCTTGATCGCCATGTGATATCTCCTACGGAAGTTCCGATCCTAGATGATGACGTCATTGGACAATTGATCGAGGTCAAGAGCTTCACCGCTGTCTGCTGCATGCGTATCTTAGCATTACTGGTCCTTCGGAGACACAAATGCGAGCGATGATATTGTCGGCTCCCGGCGAATTTCTCCAGCCGGTGGAGCGTGCCGACCCCCTCCCCAAGGACAGCGAAATTCGCGTCAAGGTGAGCGCGTGCGGGGTTTGTCGCACCGACCTTCATGTCGTGGACGCAGAACTCCCCGGCATCAGATATCCTGTTGTTCCCGGCCATGAAATCGTCGGCCGCATTGACCTCATCGGCAGAAATGTTAGAGCGCATCACGTCGGCGACCGGGTCGGAATCCCATGACTCGGATACACCTGCGGAGTCTGTCGCTTCTGCAAGGAGGGCATGGAAAACCTCTGCGACCGTCCACTCTTTACCGGCTACACCCGGGACGGTGGTTTTGCCACACACACCATTGCCGACCCGCGCTATGCTTTCCCACTCGGCGAGGACGGCGACGATGTTTCAATCGCGCCCTTGTTGTGCGCCGGTCTGATCGGTTGGCGATCGCTGGTAATGACAGGTAGTGCTGAGCGGCTCGGCATCTACGGCTTCGGCGCGGCCGGTCATATCGTCGCTCAGATCGCACGCTGGCAGGGCCGCGCCATCTATGGCTTCACTCGCCCTGGCGACACCGCTGCCCAGGACTTTGCCCGCCAGCTCGGTGCGGTTTGGGCCGGGGCGTCGGACCAGTTGCCCGACGCCCCGCTCGACGCCGCCATCATCTATGCCCCCGCAGGAGAATTGGTTCCAGCGGCGCTCCGCGCGGTGCGCAAGGGCGGCAGAGTGGTGTGCGCCGGAATCCACATGAGCGACATTCCGGGCTTTCCCTACAACCTGCTCTGGGAGGAAAGACAACTGGTATCGGTCGCCAACCTGACACGCCAGGATGGACTGGATTTCCTCAAAATCGTTCCTCGGGCCGGAGTGCGGACCCAAACGACCGCATTTCCCTTGAGCGAGGCCAACGAAGTCCTTCAAAAACTGCGGGCGGGGGAAATATTGGGTGCCGCAGTGCTCACCCCATAGGCCGTTGGAGCATTGATGACAACCGATTCCCTCATGCAAGAACGCGTGTTCGCATTTTTGACGAACCCGGCAACGCACGCCCTTGTTCATCGGATCGATGCCCACGCGGCTTCGGTTTTCCTCGAAGGTGATCGCGCCCTGAAGATCAAGCACGCCATCCGATTTCCATACCTCGACTACTCGACGCTGGCAAAACGGAAAGCCGCCTGCGAGGAGGAGATGAAAGTCAATCGCCAATTTGCACCGCAAATCTATCGTCGCGTTGTTCCGATCAGGCAAGCCGCCGATGGCTCGTTGAGTATCGACGGAGATGGTATACCGGTCGAATATGCGATTGAAATGGCTCGCTTCGACGAGCGTCAGACCCTCGATCATCTGGCCGAATCCGGTGACCCGGATCGCAATCTTGTCAGAGCCATTGCCGATGCGATCGCGGCCTCCCACGCCGTCGCGCCACTGGCGCCGGCCGACGCCTGGATCAAATCGATCCCGACCTTCTTCGAGGACAACACCCGGGCGTTGCGAAACGCAGCCTGCTTTGCCGCGAGCGACGTCGATGACCTCGGAGAAGCCTCCCGGATCGCGTTTTCACGGATTTGCGGGCTGCTCGAGCAGCGCGGCAAAAAAGGGTATGTACGGCGTTGCCTGGCGACCTGCATTTGGCGAACATCGTCCTGATCGAGCACAAACCTGTCCTGTTCGACGCGATCGAGTTCGATCCGACGATCGCCTCGGTCGATCTGTTCTACGATCTTGCCTTTCCCCTGATGGATTTCCTGCGGTACGACCGGCAGGCTGCCACAAACGGCCTCCTCAACAGATATCTCGAGACGAATTGCAGCGACCATCTTGATGGACTCGCAACACTACCCCTGTTCATGTCGCTGCGCGCCGCCATCCGCGCCAAGGTGCTGCTTGCTCGCCTCGACCACACTCGCGACAAAACGCCTGTTCTGCGATCCGTGCGTGAATATTTTGAGCTGGCGCGCCGGCTGATTCACCCGCCGGCCCCGACCCTGATCGCTGTCGGCGGACTGTCCGGGACGGGAAAATCGGTATTGGCGCGCGCCCTCGCTCCCCACATCGCGCCCCAGCCGGACGCTGTCCTGTTGCGCACCGACATCCTGCGCAAGCAGCAATTCAAGGTCAGGGAAACCGACAAGCTGCCGGAAAGCACCTATCGGCCGGAAGTTACCGGGATAATTTACGATACGATCGTGCAGCGCGCGGTCCGGATTCTGTCGCAGGGCCATTCCGTTGTCGTTGACGCGATGTTTGCGCGGGCGTCCGAGCGTACCGAAATCGGCGACGCCGCGCGCAGGCTGGGAGTTCGGTTTGTCGGTTTCTTTCTTGAAACTGACCTTGCGACGAGGCAGATCCGCGTCGCTCGTCGCGAGGCGGATGCATCCGACGCTACTCCCGAGATCGCAAAACTTCAGGAGAGCTATGACGTAGGTACAATCGATTGGATCGCGATCGATGCGTCCGGAACACCCGAGCAGACCCTGAAGGCATGCCAGCTCCGGATCATCGGTTGAACCCATGCGAATCTCTCCTGGAGGGGTAGATCGATGCCGCCATCACTGACGGACATAGTCCCCCGGTGCATCGGGTAAAATCTGACCCTCCCCGTGCTCAACGCCCATGCGCGGCCGTTCACCGAGTTCGCCGGATTGAGTGCTCAGCCATCTGGTCCATTCCGGCCACCACGATCCTTCAACCCGCGGCGAAGCCTTCAGCCACTCGTCGGGACCGGTATAGGGGGCGTTGGCCGCCTTGGTCTTGACCTGATAGAAGTGACCTTGTTCGCTCGGAGGCGCCACGATGCCTGCGTTGTGGCCCCCGCTGGTCAGAAGATACGTGACCTCGGCTTCAACCTGGTAATTTATCTTGAAGGTGGATTTCCAGGGCGCCACATGATCGCGGATCGTTCCAACCACGAACATCGGTGCGTGGATGTCCGACAGAGAAATCGGCTTTCCTTCCACGAGGTAGCGGCCCTCGGCGAGGTCGTTGTTGAGAAACAGCTTGCGTAGATACTCGGAGTGCATCCGGTACGGCAGGCGCGTTGCGTCGGCGTTCCAGGCCATCAGGTCGCTGGGCGGCGCCCGCTCTCCCATCAGGTAGTCGTGTGCGAGCTTCGACCAGATCAGATCGTTTGAGCGCAGCAACTGGAAGGCTCCCGCCATCTGCGTCGTATCGAGAACCCCGCGTTCCCACATCATGTCTTCGAGAAATGTGACCTGGCTTTCGTTGATGAACAAGGTGAGCTCGCCAGCTTCCGTAAAATCCGTTTGCGCCGCGAGCAGCGTGATCGACTTCAACCTGGTATCGCCGTCGCGCGCCATCGCGGCGGCAGCAATCGATAGCAGCGTGCCGCCAAGGCAATAGCCCAGCGCGTGAATTTGACGACCCGGCACGATCTCTCCGATCGTGGCTAGGGCTGCTTCGACGCCCAGCTTGCGATAGTCGTCGAAGGCGATCTCGCGATCCGCCGCCCCCGGATTGCGCCAGGAGATCATGAAGACGGTAAAGCCTTCTCTGCGGTGACTTGTCAAGGACCTGCCGTACCGCAAATTCGACAACTGCCTCGTTCTTCGGTGCAACACCGCGCACCCCGGTGGTCGCCGCATGCCACCATTGCTCTCTCAGCAGAAATGCCTGCGCGAGCAAATTGAACGGCGGGCGTTCCCAATCTGGCGCCGCAAAACGTCGATCCTGCGGTTGCGGCCTGATCAGGGACCAAGGCTCCTGACCCGGCGAGAGGCAATGAAGCGCAGATTGGTAAAACTTATTCACACTCCGCGAAGCGAGCAATCTCCATTTGCTGCCGCGGCGCGGCCGCCAAGTGCGAAGTCCAGTCGAGAAAGGCTAGCGACAGGGCAACCGGTGATATGCCACCGGTCAGGCGGCCCAGCATTGCATGGAACTCGCGATCGAACTGAAACGCCTCCGGCGGCTGACCCTCGGGGGTCATAAGTGCTGGCTGGGCGCGGCCCTCATTCGGTGCATTAACGCGGTCTTCGCCAAAGCCGGGGGCGTGAGCTCGACATGGCAATCTCGCCACGCTGGCCTCCGAGAGGCTTGATATCGCCTGCGCATGATCCATCGCTCTGACCTCTGGTTAATGATCGATATTCAATCGGGAAACACGCCCTACCGATCAATCCTCCGACTGGGTATTGAGAAGGTTAGAGGCCGTTTCGACCATCCGCCTGCCATGCTTGAAGAGCCGCTCACTGTCACGACGGACAAAGTCGATCTGGTGCCGGCCGCATTCCTCGTACATCGTCTTGATGTCTTTGACCGAGTGCGCTGCGGCCATTTTCGAGGTGAATTCCGTAAACAGGTGCATTTCAGTGCACGCACGGTCGAGTACCTCGTTGCCAGCAAACACCAATTCCTCGAGGATTGTCTTTTGCGCGCCGAACATGAAATTGAGGGCTCGCTTATTCGCCTCGGTTACTCGCAATACGGTATTTGCCACCGAATCTTCAACAATGGCAGCACCCGGCTCGTAGAATTCCAGCATGATAACCTCCCGCGTTTCCTTGTTTAAGAATACAAACTCGGCCCAGAGCCACATTGAGCTGCATCAATCAGGCCGATTCGACCGCTCTTTGATCTCTGTCAAATCGTGGCCCACCGATTGAAATAGACTGTCCAAATAAGTTCAATCTCGAACCTGCGGAGGTCCTATGCGTGCACACCAGATTATGACCCGGCCGGTCATCACCGTCACACCTGAGACCACGATCGTCGAAGCCGCAAACACCATGCTGCAGCGGCATGTCAGCGGGCTTCCCGTGGTTAGCGCGACCGGCAAACTAGTCGGAATAATCTCGGAGGGTGATTTCATTCGTCGCAGCGAAATCGGAACCCAGCGCCAGCGTGGCTGGTTCCTGAAATTCATTCTTGGCTCGGGGAAGGAGGCAACCGATTTCGTGCACGAGCACGGTGGCAAGGTAGGTGAGATTATGACGCCAGAACCGTTCACGATCAACGAAGATACTGATCTCGAGGAGATCGTGGAACTGATGGAAAAGAACCAGGTGAAACGACTGCCGGTATTGCGCGGCGACAAACTCGTCGGCATCGTCTCGCGCTCCAACCTGCTGCAGGCGGTGGCCAGCCTTGCCCGTCAAATTCCCGACCCCACCGCCGACGATGACCACATTCGCAATCGCATCATAGACGCGCTTGACAAGAAGGATTGGTGTCCGTTGGGCCTCAACGTCATCGTGCGCGACGGCATCGTTCACCTGAGCGGCGTCATTACCGAGGAACGCTCGCGGCAAGCCACTATTGTCGCGGCGGAGAACGTTGCCGGAGTAAAGAAGGTTCACGACCATCTTTGTTGGGTCGACACAATGTCCGGGATTTACCTGAACTCTCCGGAAGACGAAAGCCTGGCAAAGGCGAGCTGAGATGGCCGACACTCCGCCCGAAGTGAAATTCCATCGAGCTCACATCAGCATGGCGGCTTCCAAAAGCGGCCACCGCACTTCGGGAGGCCTCGCCGGACCCAGGCATGCGAGTTCGGATTTTTCGCCTGACGAGACATGCCTTTCGTCGCGTCCGGAAGCGGATGGAGGTTCGTGGCCGCCGGGGTGGACCCGCGGTATTTCCCGCCGTCATGCAGCGGATAGACGCATCGGGCGCAGCGACATTTCGCGGTTTTTGCCGCAGGCTTGCTTCCCCTTGGCGATACCCCCGAGATAGTTATGTACCGCTGGAACAGCGCTGCAACGCGCGCATTACGTCTTTGCGGGATATCATGCCGACCAGCCGCTGGTCACCTTCGATCACCGGAATGGTTCTGATGCGGTGATCGACCATGAGCTGAAGCACTCGCGTCAGCTTGGTTTCCCCACGGACATAGATGAAATCCGGCGTCATTATATTTGCAACGGTTTGACCCATCAGATCGTCATAACGAGGAACCATAGCAGCCGGCGAAAACACGAAACAAGCCAGAAAATCAAACTTCGAAACCAGGCCGACGACCTGTGAGCCCTCCTTGACCGGATAAGCGTTGAAATCGTCCTTTTCGAACAAATCTTCGAGTTCGCGCAACGTGAGGTCACGCGAAACCGTCTTGGCGTCACGCGTCATATGGCCGGCAGCGGTCTGTTCGAGAAACGTATACAAGGCACGGTCCTTCGTTCGGCACTCGACGTCATTCAAACCACGTTACGCGCACGCAATGTTGATCAAGGTCAATTCGCCTCTGACTCAAAAACGCGTCGCGAATTCAGCGCTTCACCGGGACAGCAGCGTGCAACGCCTGGAAGGATTGAGAAGACGCTTTGTTACACCGCCAAAAACCCATTCCTGAAACCTCGAATGACCGTAGGCTCCCGCAACAACCAGCCCCGCGCCAAATTCGGACGCAATCTTCTCCAACTGTGTTCGACATTACCACACTCAGCAGGCACCCGTGCGGAGGCAATGACGCCATGGCGCAATAACCACGCAACAACGTCTTCCACCCCAGACAGTGCCGCCGACCTGTCGGCTTCGTTCTCGACGATTTCAACGACGGTCACATCCTTGGCCTCGCGAAGGATGGGCAACCCATCGGCAACCGCTCGGCGGGCCTCGGGGGTATCTTTCCACGCGATCAGCACGCTTCGTAAATCGAGCCAGTCATCATCGTCGGGCACGACCAAAAGGGGTCTTCCGGTCTGCATCAGAAGGTCGCTCGAATCGGCTCGCATGAATGGATTCGAAATTGCGCCGCGACCATCCTCTCCAACGACAATGATGTCGGCCGCGCGCGCTTGTTGAGCGATAAATCTGGTCGGAAAGTCGTCGGCGCAGCGCCATTCCACTGCCGCCGCGCGGTGCTGCATCGCCGCGCGAAACTGTGCTTCGACCTCGGCAACGCGATTTCCGATCGCTGCCTGGCCCTGGTCAAGCACCCGTTGGGCCTGCTCACCCGTCGTGAAATAAAGCGGCGGGCTGAATTCACCTGCGGCTATTCCGATTGCCTGCGCATTGAACCGCTTGACCAACTGCCCCCGCGACCTCGAGGCGGGCATCATTTGGCCTGTCCAACGCCAGACTGACCATTACCGTCTTATATGTCATTCGTCTCTCCCGAAGCTTGTCGGACTTCGTGGCCTTATAGGTCGATCCTTGAGAGAGACAGTGAGGCAGATCAAGGATTCTGTGATTTGTGCAC
>JBDTKD010000263.1:0-11127 GCA_039935515.1 Bradyrhizobium sp. | reverse complement strand
CTGAAGAAGTCCGATCAGCAGCAGAATCCGGCCGCACCGTCCGGTCCGCAGGCGCCGCAGTCGCAATAAAGCGGGGTGGCTATGCAGGACCGCATCTGGCGTCCTGCATGAGCAGGCCCCATCAATGTGCTGATAATACTCCAGATTTCACGCCACCCACAGCCGCGGAGAATGTTCGGCGCGGCGCCCGATTCGTTTTGGCGAATCGCGTCGGTAGCCTTAAAGGTTAGGTCCCATGGCGCGGTACATCTTCATCACCGGCGGCGTGGTTTCCTCGCTCGGCAAAGGTCTCGCTTCAGCGGCGCTCGGCGCCCTGCTGCAGGCACGGGGCTACAAGGTTCGGCTGCGCAAGCTCGATCCCTATCTCAATCTCGACCCCGGGACGATGTCGCCGTATCAGCACGGCGAGGTGTTCGTGACCGACGACGGCGCCGAGACCGATCTCGACCTTGGTCACTACGAACGCTTCACCGGCCGTCCCGCCACCAGGGCCGACAACATCACAACCGGCCGCATCTACCAGGACATTCTCACCAAGGAGCGGCGCGGCGACTATCTCGGCGCCACCATCCAGGTGATCCCGCACGTCACCAACGCGATCAAGGACTTCATCCTCGACAGCAATGACGAATATGATTTTGTCCTGTGCGAAATCGGCGGCACCGTCGGCGACATCGAGGGTTTGCCGTTCTTCGAGGCGATCCGCCAGATCAGGAACGATCTTCCGCGCGATCACGCCATCTATATTCATCTGACGCTGCTGCCGTTCATCCCGAGTGCCGGCGAACTGAAGACCAAACCGACCCAGCATTCGGTCAAGGAACTGCGCTCGATTGGCATCCAGCCGGATATCCTGCTCTGCCGCACCGACCGGCCGATTCCCAAGGAAGAACGGCGCAAGCTTGGCCTGTTCTGCAATGTGCGCGAGAGCGCCGTCATCGAGGCGCGCGACGTCGACAACATCTATGCGGTGCCCGAGGCGTATCACGCGGCCGGCCTCGACGACGAGGTGCTGGCGGCGTTCGGCATCGAGGCGCGGATTCCACCGACCTTGCAGAGCTGGCACGTCATCAACGAGCGGGTCCGCAATCCCGAGGGCGCGGTGACCATCGCCATCGTCGGCAAGTACACCGGCATGAAGGACGCCTACAAATCGCTGATCGAGGCCCTGTCACATGGCGGCATCGCCAACAAGGTGAAGGTCAATCTCGACTGGATCGAAAGCGAAGTGTTCGAGAACGAGGATCCGGCGCCGTTTCTCGAGCATGTCAACGGCATCCTGGTGCCCGGCGGCTTCGGCCAGCGCGGTGCGGAGGGCAAGATTCGCGCCGCGCAATTCGCGCGGGAACGCGACGTGCCGTATTTCGGCATCTGCTTTGGCATGCAGATGGCCGTGATCGAAGCGGCCCGCAATCTCGTCGGCATCGAGGACGCCAATTCCACCGAGTTCGGCCCGACGTCTGAACCGCTGGTCGGCCTGATGACGGAATGGCTGCGCGGCAATGAACTCGAAAAGCGGTCGAAGGCCGCCGATCTCGGCGGCACCATGCGTCTCGGGGCCTACCCCGCAGCGCTCAAGCGCGGCAGCCGGGTGTCCGAGGTTTACGGCGGGGCGACCGAGATTTCCGAACGTCACCGCCACCGCTACGAGGTCAACACCGCCTACAAGGACCGACTGGAGCAGCACGGCCTGCGTTTTTCGGGCCTTTCGCCCGACGGGGTGCTGCCGGAAATCATCGAATATGACGACCATCCCTGGTTCATCGGGGTGCAATTCCATCCCGAACTGAAATCGCGCCCGTTCGAACCGCATCCGCTGTTCGCCTCGTTCATCCAGGCCGCGGTGGTGCAGTCGAGGCTCGTCTAGATGATGGTTAATTGAAACCCTCGGAAATATTCAATGTCCCGCAAGTCGACGCTTGTTCTCGTCCTGCTGCTCGGCGGCGCACCGGGCGGCGCCCACGCGCAGCTGACGCCGCCGGCTGGCTCGGCAGGCGCGGGAAATTCCGCCATCAGCGGCGTGCCATTCGGTCCCGCCAATCCTCGCGTGCTCAGCGACCCCAGCGGCATCGGCAACGCGTCGAGAATTCCACCACTTGGCGCCAACACGCCGGTGTCGCCGCCCCGGCTCGACCCCGGACCCGCCCGCCTGTCGCCGTCGCGCGTGGTGGTGCCCTACGCCGGCGCGTCACAGCGCATCACCAGCCCCCATCGGGTTGAAAAAAGAAGGTCACCGCTTCGCCACCGCAACCGTCCGCGGGTCAGCCACTTCACAGGGATTTGCCGGGGCTGTTAACGACGCTGGGTCAATCATCATCCGTGCCAAAATGCGGCGGCTCGTCGTATCCCGCTCGACTGCTGTAGAACAGCAGCGCCATCAGCCCGACGCCAACGATGATGGCAAACGCCGCCCCGGCGACCAGCGCCGTGTAGCCCTCGGCCGGCATCGGCTCGCCGGGAGCCGCGAGGCCGGTGTAGGCGAACCAGCCGACAGCGCCGAGCAGGCCCAGCAGCAGGGCGAAGGCGATAGCGGTGGCCGCGCGCATGATCCCTCCACTTCGGCGGTTCAAACTCCAATGCCGACCCCGCCGCGGGGTTCCAATTCCGGTCGGCCGTCAGCGGCACACCCTGTCAGTTTGTTCTTGTTGTGTTCTCGTACAGGTCGCGCGGGGGAAATCGGCCCCGCTGCATCGACGGAAGGGGCGATGCCAATCCGTGATCGACGGCCATGCGCTCATCCCCTCAAGACAGCCCTCCGACCTGCGGCTATAACCGCCGCACAAGAAAATGGAGAGCCACAAATGATTTACGAAACGCGGGTCTATCGCTGCCTGCCGGGGCGGCTGCCGGCGCTGTTGAAACGGTTCGAGGCCATCACGCTGAAATTGTGGGACAAGCACGGCATCAAGCAGGCGGGGTTCTTCACCACCCTGGTCGGCGAATCCAATCAGGAACTGACCTATCTGCTGGCCTGGGAATCGCTTGCCGACCGCGAGAAGAAATGGACGGCATTCCAGAGCGATCCGGAATGGATCGCGGCGCGCGCCAAGACCGAAGCGGACGGCCAGATCGTCGGTAACATCGTCAATCAATTGCTGGTGCCGACCTCATTCTCGTCGGTGAAGTAACCGGCGCCTGAGAGGCGAAGGCTGCATCGAATGCCCCACGGCCTCGACCATATCGTGCACGCCGTCCGCGACCTCGACGCGGCGGCGAAATTCTATCGCCGCGCCGGTTTCATCGTCGGCGCGCGCAACCGGCATCCGTGGGGGACGCACAACCGAATTGTGCAATTGAAGAATAGCTACATCGAAATCCTCGAAGTCGCCGAGCCCGAGAAGATCGCGCTGCACGGCGCCCGCTCGTTTTCGTTCGGCGCCTTCAACCGCGACTTTGTCGCCGCGCAGGAGGGCTTCTCGATGCTGATCCTGAACAGCACGGCGGCGACCGATGATGCGCGCGCGTTCGCGGCGGCCGGCGTCGGTGGCTTCAAGGTGTTCGAGTTTGACCGCGACGGGACCAGGCCCGACGGCACGCCGGTGAAGCTCGCCTTCTCGCTCGCGTTTGCGCATGATCCGGCCTCGCCGAATGTCCGTTTTGCGGTCTGCCAGCATCATTTTCCGGAAAACTTCTGGGACCCCGCATATCAGACCCACGCCAACGGCGCGCGAAATGTGCCGGGCGTGGCGATGGTGGCGGACCATCCAGCCGATCATCGCAGCTTCCTGAAAGCCTTCACCGGCGTGAACGACCTGTATGTGTGTTTGATCGCCATCAAGGCGCGCACAGAGAACGGCGATGTCGAGATCGTGGAGCAGGCCGCGTTTCGCGATCGGTTCGGCGTTTCGCCCGGGCTGAGCGGCGAGGGGATGACGCTCAATGGCCTGCGCTTCGCGGTTGCGGACATCGCGCAGGCCGAGACGTTGCACCGGCAGAATGGAATCGCATCGCGCCGCCATGGCGGACACCTCGTGGTACCACCTGAAATCGCCCACGGGGCAACCCTGATATTCGAAGCCGCCAACGAGGGTTGATCGCGGGCGCGGCGCCCGGCATGGTCGTCGCGGAAAAGGAAAGTGCCGTGAACGATACCATTTCAGCCGCGCCGATCGTCGTTGCCGGATCGGTCAAATTCGGCAATGACCTGCCGATCTCGATCATTGCCGGCCCGTGCCAGCTCGAGAGCCGCGCCCATGCGCTGGAGGTCGCCGGCGCGCTCAAGGAAATCGCGGCGCGGCTGAAGATAGGCCTCGTCTACAAGACCTCGTTCGACAAGGCCAACCGCACCAGCGGATCGGCGGCGCGTGGTATTGGCCTTATGCAATCGCTGCCGATTTTTGCCGAAATTCGTGCCTCGCTGGGACTGCCGGTGCTGACCGATATCCACGAGGCCTCGCAATGTGCCGAGGTGGCGCAGGCCGTGGATGTGCTGCAGATTCCGGCATTCCTGTGCCGGCAGACCGACCTGCTGCAGGCCGCGGCCGCGACCGGCAGGATTGTGAATGTCAAGAAGGGACAGTTCCTGGCGCCGTGGGACATGGCGAATGTCGTCGCCAAGATCACCGGCGCCGGCAACCGCCAGGTGCTGGTCACCGAACGGGGCGCATCGTTTGGCTACAACACGCTGGTATCGGACATGCGGGCGCTGCCGATCCTGGCGCGCAGCACTGGCGCGCCGGTGATCTTCGACGCGACGCATTCGGTGCAGCAGCCTGGCGGCAAGGGGAACGCGTCCGGCGGCGAGCGCGAATTTGTGCCGGTGCTGGCGCGCGCCGCGGTCGCGGTCGGCGTCGCCGGCGTGTTCATCGAAACCCATCCCGATCCCGACCATGCGCCGTCAGACGGCCCCAATATGGTGCCGCTGCGTGAGTTCGAGGGCCTGGTACGAACGCTGATAGCGTTTGACGCGCTTGCCAAAGGCGGGGCGGGCGCGAGGTAGAGCGCGGGGCTCCAAATCGTCATATCGAGCCGCCTCGATCCCGGATCAGGTCCGCAAAATCCTTGCTTGGCCGCCGCCGCCGATGGCACGCCTCCGGGAAAAGAAAGTCTCCGACCCTGTCGATTTTGCCCGGGCCCGAACGACTATAGAGGCCGATCCGATCGCAATCCGCGAACTTAAGGCACCCAATCAGGAGGCTATGGTGACGACCGACCTCAGATATCTCGCCTACACGGCGATGCTGACCGCTGCGCTATGGATTCCCTATGTTGTTTGCCAGGTACGGACCAATGGACCGCTACGACCGGCGAATTATATCGATCCCGCCTTGCCGCGGCCGATTCCCCCATGGGGACTGCGTGCGCATCGGGCCTATTTGAACGCGATCGAGGTTTTTGCCCCCTTCGCTGCGCTTGTCCTCGTCGCGCAGTTGACCGCCAAGGCGGATGCGATGACCGCGTTCTGGTCGGCAAGCTTCTTTTGGATCAGGTTGGCCCATGCCGTGGTCTACTGGGCCGGGGTTCCCATCATTCGAACGGTTCTGTTCACATTGGCGTTTATTGCCGAGGTCGGCATTTTCCGGGAGCTGATCAGGTAATTTTCAGGAATTAGATCGAACGGCTGGCCCGCCGGGCACCCGGAGCGCCCCGCGGCCAAAGGATTCAGCCGCGTCCACGATAGGGCGCAACGCCCGGATCGGGAATCCACAAGCCCTTCGGCGAGATGCCGGTCTGCCAGAACACGTCGATCGGGATCCCGCCGCGGGGATACCAATAGCCGCCGATACGCAGCCATCTCGGCTTGATTTCGGCCGCGATCCGTTTGCCGACCGAGACCGTGCAATCCTCATGGAAGGCGCCGTGGTTGCGGAAGCTTGCGACATAAAGCTTCAGGGATTTCGATTCCAGCAGCCACCGGCCCGGCACATAGTCGATCACCAGATGCGCGAAATCCGGCTGTCCGGTAACCGGACAGAGCGAGGTGAATTCCGGTACGGTGAAGCGCACCAGATAGAGGGTGTCGCGCTGCGGATTGGGAACGCGGTCAAGCTTGGCTTGGTCGGGTATTTGCGGCCACTCCACGGCGCGGCCCAACTGCAGGCCGGACGAGCTGAATGATTTGCGGGGCTTTGTGGACATGACGGCTCCATTCCGTCGTCTTATAGCGTTTTCGAGCGAAGTGGGTACCGGTTCGCGTGAAGAAAACGCGTCAAAACAAGAAGCTAAAGCCCGGTTCTGATTCAATCAGAACCGAATAGGCTTTAGCCAATCAGGCTGCGGCCGTCACCCGGCCTTTTCCGGCCCCATGGCTTGCTGTAGAAGCAGCGCCAACCATCCATTCCACCGTTCCAAGAGGCTCCCATGACCGCCATCGTCGACATCATCGGCCGCGAAATTCTCGATAGCCGCGGCAATCCGACGGTCGAGGTCGATGTCGTGCTGGAGGATGGCTCGCTGGGACGGGCGGCGGTGCCCTCGGGTGCTTCCACTGGCGCGCATGAGGCGGTCGAGTTGCGCGACGGTGACTCTACACGTTATCTCGGCAAGGGCGTGCAGAAGGCGGTTGAGGCCGTCAACGGCGAGATATTCGAGGCCCTGGGTGACATGGCCGTCGAAGAGCAGGTGAAGATCGACCAGATCATGATCGATCTCGACGGCACGCCGAACAAGAGCCGGCTCGGCGCCAATGCTATTCTCGGCGTCTCGCTCGCGGTCGCCAAGGCCGCCGCGGAATCCTTCGACATGCCGCTCTACCGCTACGTCGGCGGCACCTCGGCGCGGACGCTGCCGGTGCCGATGATGAACATCATCAATGGCGGCGTGCATGCCGACAATCCGATCGACTTCCAGGAATTTATGATCCTGCCGGTCGGCGCCAGGACCTTCGCGGAGGCGCTGCGCTGCGGCTCGGAGATTTTCCACACGCTGCGGAGCGAGCTGAAGAAGGCCGGCCACAACACCAATGTCGGCGACGAAGGCGGCTTCGCGCCGAACCTGCCGTCGGCGGACGCCGCGCTCGAATTCGTCATGGCCGCGATCGACAAGGCCGGTTACAAGGCCGGCGCCGACGTCATGCTGGGGCTGGATTGCGCATCGACCGAATTTTTCAAGGACGGTGCCTATGTCTATAGCGGCGAGGACAAGACGCGCTCGCGTTCCGAACAGGCGAAATACCTCGCCGACCTGGTCTCGCGCTATCCGATCGTCTCGATCGAGGACGGCATGTCCGAGGACGACATGGATGGCTGGAAGGAATTGACCGATCTGATCGGCGGCAAGTGCCAACTCGTTGGTGACGACCTGTTCGTCACCAACGTCACCCGCCTTGCCGACGGCATCAAGAACGGCCGCGCCAACTCGATCCTGGTCAAGGTCAACCAGATCGGCACCTTGACGGAAACGCTGAGTGCGATCGAGATGGCGTACAAGGCCGGCTATACTGTCGTGATGTCGCATCGCTCCGGCGAAACCGAGGATTCCACCATTGCCGATCTCGCGGTCGCCACCAATTGCGGTCAGATCAAGACCGGCTCGCTGGCGCGCTCCGACCGCACCGCAAAGTACAATCAGTTGCTGCGGATCGAGCAGGAACTGGGCAGCCAAGCCAGATATGCGGGCAGGGCGGCGCTGAAAGCGCTGGCCTAGGACCGAAATCTCGCCCGATCGTTGCCGTTCGTGCCGGACTGTTGGAGATCAGACGCGATGACGCAACCGATGCTGTTTTCTCCGCTCGAGATCAGGAGCGTGCGTCTGAAGAACCGGGTGGTGGTCGCGCCGATGCACCAATATTCGGCGGTTGAGGGTTTTGCGACCGACTGGCACCTCGTCAACGCCGGCAAATATGCTCAGGGCGGTGCCGGGCTCGTCATCCTGGAATCGACCAAGGTGGCGCGCAACGGCTGCGGTACGGTCGGCGATACCGGCCTGTGGAACGACATCTTTATTCCGAACCTCGCGCGCTGCGCCGCCTTTATCCGGGCGCATGGCGCCGTGCCCGGCATCCAGCTCGGTCATTCCGGCCGCAAGGCGCGGCTGACGCGCCCCTGGGAAGGCGGCAAGCCGCTGCGCGGCGACGAGCCCGAGATCTTCGATTGGGACGGCTGGGAACTGGTGGCCCCGAGCGCCGTGCCCCATACCGACAAATCGCCGACGCCGCGCGCGCTGTCGCATAACGAGGTGCGCGACCTCGCGGTCAAGTGGGGCGAGGCGGCGGCGCGCGCCGACAGGGCCGGCTTCGACGTCCTCGAGATCCATGGCGCCCACGGCTATCTGATCCATCAATTCCTGTCGCCGCTCGCCAATATCCGAACCGATCGGTATGGCGGCTCCGAACTCAACCGCATGCGGTTTGCGATCGAGGTTGCTGAATGCGTGCGCGCGGTCTGGCCTGCGGACAAGCCGCTGTTCATGCGTCTTTCCTGCGAGGACGACGCCGGCTGGGGACCGGACGAGAGCGTTCGGCTGGCCCGGCTGCTCAAGGCGCAAGGTGTCGATGTGATCGACTGTTCCTCCGGTGGCACGCTGGCGCATTCGCCAATGGACAGCGCGCGCGCCTGCAAATACGGCTACCAGGTGCCGTATGCCGAACGAATCCGCAAAGAGGCCGATGTCATGACCATGGCCGTCGGGCACATCGTGCATGCCGATCAGGCCGAAGCGATCCTGCAGGAGGGCCGGGCCGACCTGACCGCGCTCGCGCGCGAGATCATGTATAACCCGAACTGGCCGATGGACGCGGCACAGAAGCTCGGCGCCGATGCCAATTTCGACCTGGTGCCGCCGCCCTATTCCTACTGGCTGGGCAAGCGCGCCAAGTCGGCCTTTGAGGGCAAGCCGTCGACGTGGACAAACGGGCTCGCAGATCGCGCAACAGCGAAACCTTGAGTGCGAAACACGCCGGTCAGGACCGGACCATAAGGGAGAGCAACGTGGCCGCCGAAAATCAAACGACCGGACTTCAACTGCGTTCGCTGATCAAGAAGAGCCGCGAACTCGAAATTTCGCTCGCCAGTGTACCGACGCCCGAACCGGCAGAGGATGTCGTCGTCGTCCGCGTCGAGGCCACGCCAATCAATCCATCCGACCTCGGCCTGCTGATTGGGGCCGCCGACATGGCAACGGCCAAAGCGTCCGGTACCAAAGACGCCCCGGTGATTACCGCGACCGTTCCGGAAGCCGCGATGAAGGCGATGGCCGGGCGGCTCGATGAATCGATGCCGGTCGGCAATGAGGGGGCCGGCGTGGTCATCAAGACCGGGTCTTCCGACGCGGCCAGGGCGCTGATGGGCAAGACCGTGGCGATGATCGGCGGTGCGATGTACGCGCAGTACCGCGCGATCAGGGCGGCAGATTGCCTGGTGCTGCCGCCGGGGATCACCCCCGCTGAAGGCGCCTCCTGTTTCGTCAATCCGCTGACGTCGCTCGGCATGACCGAAACGATGCGGCGCGAGGGCCACACAGCCCTGGTGCACACCGCGGCCGCATCCAATCTCGGACAGATGCTCAACAGGATCTGCCTCAAGGACAGCATCGGATTGGTCAACATCGTCCGCAATCCGCAGCAGGCCGAGATCCTGCGCAAGATGGGCGCGAGGCTTGTTGTCGATTCCACCACGCCGACATTCATGGACGATCTGACGGATGCGCTGGTCGAGACCGGCGCGACCCTCGCGTTCGACGCCATCGGCGGCGGCCGGCTCGCCGGCCAGATTCTCACCTGCATGGAGGTGGCCGCCAACAAGACCGCCACGGTTTACAGCCGGTATGGATCGAGCGTGCACAAGCAGGTCTATGTCTATGGCAGCCTCGATCCACGTCCAATCGAACTGAACCGGGCGTTCGGAATGGCCTGGGGGGTCGGCGGCTGGCTGCTGTTTCCGTTCCTGATGAAGATCGGACGGGCCGATGGCGAGCGGCTGCGGCAGCGGGTCGTCGCCGAACTCAAGACCACCTTTGCCAGCCAATACACCCGCGTGGTGTCGCTGCAGGAGGCCCTGCAGCTTGCAAACCTCGCCGTCTACGCCAAACGCGCAACCGGCGAAAAGTATCTGATCAATCCGAACAAAGGCATCTAAGGGGGCACCGCCCTGGACTGCGCTGGCGCATTCAGTACTTCATGCACTTGCATCTTTTCCAGACCGCGCTATAGACCATTATCCAGTACCGCGGCTTCATCCTTCGAGACGCGCGCAAGCGCGCTCCTCTGGACGAGGTCTTCGACCCTCATGGTGAGGAGCGTGGCAACGCCGCGCGTCTCGAACCACGAGGCCCTCTGGATGCGCGGTCATGATTCGACCCAGCGGAAAAATGCTCTAGGCTGGGGAGCCTCCCGTTCCGGCATCTGCGTCAAAAGGATTTCCCATGGCTACGCCCCACCGCATTGCCGTCATTGCCGGCAGCCTTCGCAAGGAAAGCTTCACCCTCAAGATCGCCACGGCGCTCACCAGACTGGCGCCGGACGCGCTGAAGCTCGAGGTTGTCACCCTGCACGGCATTTCATTTTTCAACCAGGACCTGGAATCGGCACCGCCGGCCGACTGGGTCGCCTTCCGCGAAAGGCTTCAGCAATCGGGCGGCGTCCTGTTCGTTACAGCCGAATACAACCGTTCAATCCCCGGCGTTCTCAAGAACGCCATCGATGTCGGATCGCGCCCCTCCGGCAAGAGTTCGTTCCTCGGCAAGCCGATCGGCATCGTCAGCAACTCGCCGGGACCGCTCGGTGGCGTCAGCGCTGCCAAACATTTGCAGAATATCCTGCCGGGTATCTGCGGGCCGATGATGGGGCAGCCGGAGATCTATCTGAACGGCGTCGGCGACGCGTTCGACGACAAGGGCGAACTCATCAAGGACTCGCTGCGGACGGTACTGAAGCAATACATCGACGCCTACGCGGCCTTCATCGGAAGGCACTATCGATAGCCGAGCGATGGCTTTAGGATTCCGTTAACCGGACCGTCCCATGCTCCGGTCCATGGTCTCTCGCAACCGATTGAAATCCGTACTCACCGGGCTTGCCCTCTACACGATGGCGGCCGCGATGATCGGCTATTTCGGCGTCAATGCCTATACCGGCAGGTATGGGCTCAATGCCCAGCAGCAACTCGACCAGGAAATCATCGCGCTGACCTCCGAGTTGGCGCGACTGAAGCAGGAACGGGCCGCGGGCGAACATCGGGTCTCATTGCTGCG
>JBDTKD010000262.1:0-6018 GCA_039935515.1 Bradyrhizobium sp. | reverse complement strand
TTCGTCGTTCGGGTAGAGGAATTTGCAGATCGATTCCGCACGGGCTTCCTCGGCGACCGCGCCGAGATAGTCGCCGCTGTTGAAGATGTCGAGTTTTAGCGGATCGGGCGAGCGCGCCGACCACAGCCGCAGCGCGTTGACGTGCTGGCCGCGCCAGCCCACGATCGGCGTGTCGTAGGCGACGGCCTGGACGGTTTCGGCCGGATGCCAGGTTCCGTGGTCGCGGCCCTTCGCGTCGGTCACGCGTTCGATGCCGCCGCCGAAATGTACATGATAGACCACTTCGGGCCGCTGGAATTCCCAGGGGTTGCCGAAGCCCAGCCATTCGTCGGGATATTCCTGCTGCCAGCCCTGGGCAATGATCTGGCGGAACAGGCCGAAATCATAGCGGATGCCGTAGCCGATCGCAGGGATCGCCAGCGTCGCCATGCTCTCCATGAAGCACGCGGCGAGCCGCCCCAGGCCGCCATTGCCGAGGGCGGCATCCGGCTCGCATTTGCGCAAATCCGAGAGCGCAACGCCGAGATCGCCGAGCGCGGCCTCGAACACCGGCAGCAAGCCCATATTGTTCAGCGCATCGGTGAACAGCCGGCCGATCAGGAATTCCAGGCTGAGGTAATAGACGCGCTTGCGCCCGGCATCGTAGTTCGCCTTGTCCGTGACCAGCCAGCGGTGCACGATGCGGTCGCGCAACGCCAGCGCCGCCGCCTTGTACCAGTCGTGCCGGGTAGCCATGCCGGCGTCCTTGCCGATCGCAAGCGTCAGCTTGGCCAGGATCGCACCCTTGATCTCGGCCAGCGCCAGTTCGTCGACCGGCTGACCGAGCACCGGAAAATTTCCCTGCAATGATTGATCTGGCAAGCCTGAATCCTGCAACGTGAGTCCCTGCGGAATGATACGCGTCTTGGGGCGGGATCGAAACCCGCCATGGGCATTGTTGTGCCATGCGCTGGTATGATTTCATGCAAGGACCGGGCCGATTTTCGGTAATCTGCACGCACGGTCTTGGTGATATGCTTGCAGGTTATGGTGCAATCCGAAAATAGAATGTCGCGACCAACGCGGGAAGGATCGGGTCATGATCAGACTGACACTCGAGATCGCCGCCGCCGCGCTGCTGCTATTCTGCATCAGCGCGACCAGCGCTGCCTTCGCCGGCAGCAAGACGGGCCACAGCGCCGACGGCCTGAGCTGCGCGTTCAGCCTGCCGCAGAATGCATCGCCGGCGGCGCGCTGCGCCGCGATCCGCCGGCAATGCGGCGGAAAATTCTATGCCAATTATTGCGGCGACCGACTGTTGTCGGCGATGTGAGGCTTGAGAGCACGATGGGCGTTCGCACCCAAGCCTGTCACGAACAACGGTGCCTAAGAGTTACGCCGGCAAGCACGTGTCGTGTACCCCTATTGACGATCCCGCCGGGAGCGGTTTGTCAGATTTTCGTTGACAATTTCGCCATAGTGTGTATTAATACACACTATGAAAAGCCGGGAAATTATCGCGGCCCTTCAAAAGGACGGGTGGTTTGAAGTGGCTCGAAAAGGAAGCCATGTGCAGTTCAAGCGCCCCACCAAAAAAGGGCCGTGTGACTGTCCCCCATCCCGAACGGGACATCCCGATCGGGACACTCAAAAGCATTGAAAAACAGTCAGGTCTAAAGCTGGGGTGAAAGCCATGCGCAATTATATTGGTCTTATACGTAAAGATCCCCGCAGCCACTTTGGCGTTTCCTTCCCCGATTTTCCCGGTGTTATCACCGCAGGGACAAGCTTGGACGATGCGAGAACGATGGCTGAGAAAGCCCTGACCCTTCATATCGAAGGTCTCGCAGAGGACGGAGAGGCGATTCCCGAACCCTCTTCTCTGGATGAAATCATGTCAGACCCAAACAATCACGATGGCGTGGCAATTCTTGTATCGGTGAAAAGCGCACAGCCGACAGTCGTTCGGGTGAACGTTACCTTGCCCGGGGATATTCTGGAGGAAATCGACAGATTTGCAGAGGCCCACGGGTATACCAGGTCGGGGTTTCTAACCCAGGCGGCGAAAAAGCTTATGAAAGAAGCGGCATGAGCTTGGGAGGCGAGCTTCACGCGCCTCGGAACAAATTAAGAACACTTTAGCAAGTCTTTGATATATCATAGTGATTCGGCGCGGTGCCGACACAACATCTATGGTCTTTCCGAGCTTGCGAGGACTACATGTCCACCATTGCCTTCGATCAGTTCGCACTCACCCGCATCGCCGACTTCGCGCGCTCGCTGTCGCGGCTGCATCGGGCGTCGCGCCGCCGACCGGTCGACGACGACCAGATCGACCGCGAATTCAACGCCGTTTGCATGTCAGTCTGGGGCTACACGACGGACGATTTCAGCGACGAACTGTTTTCCGTCGAGGACCATGCCTGGCTCGATTCGCTCGACGAGGCCCATGCGTGCCTCTTTGCCGCCGAGCAGGGCTACGACCTCGTCGACGATCACGGCATGCTGACGGATTGGTGGGGCTATTGCTGGATGATCCTTGCCGAGAAGCGCGGATTGTTGACGCCGGAAAACCGCGCCGCGGCGCGCGCTCAAATCGAGGAAAAATACCGGTCGGCGCCGAACGTCATCGGCGTCATTGTCGGGCGATAGCGGCAGGCTACTCGGCTTCGGCGCGCTTGCCTCGTGCCAATGAGGTCTTCGGCAGCACCGAGGCGGGCAGCGTGTTGGCCTCGGGCGGCGGCGCCTGCTCGGCGAGCGTTTCCGCGCTCACCGGCGCTACCTTCATTTCGCCGAGCCGCGCGCGCACCTCGGGGGTCAAGCCCGGATAGGAAGCGACCGGCGAGAATTCGGCGGTCTGGTTGACGCCGACCTTGACGCCGGAATAGGCGACCAGCCCGTCGCTGGTGGCAATCACGTCGCCGGGACGCAGCGATGTGTCGAGCGTCAGGTCGACCGGGGCGAGGCCGGCGGGGTCGCGGCCGTTGCAGGTGCAGTCCGCGCGCAGCGCCTTGCGATAGGCGAAGGCATTCTCGCTGTCGGCGTAGCGCTCGCCGCTGCTCGCCGCCGCGTTGTCGATCGTGCTGCCGTAGAACACCTTGGTCGGGCTCGCCGGACAAAACGCCTGGCACATCTGAACCGGCGTCGCGTTGCCCCGGGTCAGCGGGAAATACCGGCCGTCGCAACTGCGCACGCAAAACGCCGGCCCGGAGCCGCCGTTCGACGCGACCGGGCGCGGTAGCGGCGCAGGCTGCTGATTGATGCCGAACGGATCGAAGAAATTGCCTTGCGGCGCGGCCGCTCGCTGCTGCAGTTTCTGCAGGCCACCAAACAGAAAGTCGAACAGGCCTTCGGCGGAAGCCATCTGCGGCGCCAGCGCCATCGACCCTGCAAGCATGGCGACGACAACAGGCATCATGCGGCGCCGCATGCGCCGATCCGACAATTCTTTACGCAACGCTTACTCCACCCGACGCAACGAAACCCCGTGCCGGCCCTTCGCCGCAGCACGGATTCACCTTAGTTCGGGATGGTAAAGGAGCGGTGACCGCGGCCTCGGCTGCCGAAAAGAAATGCGTCGTGCGCACGCCGCCACTTGTCGCGCTCGCGCGCTGAGCGGGGGTGACCTGCGGCGCGGCCGGTTGTAACGCGGCGAGGTTCCGGGGTACTGGGTAATCCGCTACACGGGGTACGACAGCATGACCATCGAACTGCACACCTGGAACACGCCGAACGGCCGCAAGATCAGCGTCGCGCTGGAGGAAATGGGGCTGCCCTACCAGGTGATTCCGGTGAACATCGGCAAGGGCGAGCAGATGGCGCCGCAGTTTCTGGCGATCAGCCCGAACAACAAGATTCCCGCGATCGTCGATCCCGACGGACCCGGCGGCAGGCGCGTCAGCGTGTTCGAGTCGGGTGCGATCCTGCTGTATCTCGGCGAGAAGACCGGCAAGTTCCTGCCGGCCCCGCTGCTCGAGCGCATCCCGGTGCTGGAATGGCTGATGTGGCAGATGGGCGGTTTTGGGCCGATGCCGGGCCAGGTGCATCACTTCATCGCGCTGGAAAACGAGCACGACCGCGCCTATGGCCTGGAGCGCTTCATGGCGGAGACGCGCCGGCTCTACGGCGTGCTGGATCGCCGGCTGGAGACCCGCGAATTCGTCGCCGACACGCTTTCGGTCGCTGATTTTGCCATCCTCGGCTGGGCCTGGCGGCATCCGCGCCACAAGGTGGAGTTATCCGATTTCCCCCATGTCCGCCGCTGGTACGACGCCCTGATGGCGCGCCCCGCCGTCAAGCGCGGCATGGAAGCGAAGCTCGATTGATCCGCCCTACCTCTCTCGCAAGCGGGAGAGGTGAACAGGCTAATGCGCCTCGTCCCAGTTGTCCGCCGCGCGCGCATCGACCTGCAGCGGCAGCGACAGCAATACCGCGGGGAACGGCGCGTCCTGCATGACGTGCTGCACCACCGGCAGCGTCGCCGCCACTTCCTCGTCCGGCACCTCGAAGATCAGCTCATCGTGCACCTGCAGCAGCATCTGCGCTGCGAGCTTGTGTTCGCTCAACGCCTGCTCCATCCGGATCATGGCGCGGCGGATGATATCGGCCGCCGTGCCCTGCAGCCTGGCATTAATCGCGGCGCGTTCGTTGAAGGAGCGGACCGAGGCGTTGCTGGCCTTGATGTCGGGGTAATGACACTTGCGGCCGAACAGGGTCTCGACATAGCCATGCTTGCGGCAGAAATCGCGCGTCTCGTCCATATAGGCGCGGATGCCGGGGAAACGCTCGAAATATTTCTTGATATAGGCGGAGGCTTCCTCGCGGGCGATGCCGAGCTGGTTGGCAAGACCAAAGGCCGAGATGCCGTAGATGATGCCGAAATTGATCGCCTTGGCGCGGCGCCGCACCTCGCCCGGCATGCCCTCGATCGGCACTCCGAACATCTCCGACGCCGTCATGGCGTGAATGTCGAGTCCGTCGCGGAACGCCTGCTTCAGCACCGGAATATCGGCGATTTCGGCGAGCAGCCGCAGCTCGATCTGCGAATAGTCCGCCGACACCAGCTTGTGGCCCGGTGAAGCGATAAAGGCGCGGCGGATTTTGCGGCCATCCTCGGTGCGAACCGGGATGTTCTGCAGGTTCGGCTCGTTCGACGACAGCCGCCCGGTGGTGGTCGCCGCCAGCGCATAGGTGGTGTGGACGCGATGGGTCTGCGGATGCACATAGGTCGGCAGCGCGTCGGTGTAGGTCGACTTCAGTTTTGAAACCTGCCGCCATTCCAGGATCTTCCTGGGGAATTCGTGACCCTGCTCGGCGAGTTCATCGAGAATCTGCGCCGATGTCGACCACGCGCCGGTCTTGGTCTTGCTGCCGCCGGGCAGTCCCATCTTGCCGAAGATGATGTCGCCGATCTGCTTGGGACTGCCGACATTGACCGGCTCGCCGGCGATCTCCTGAATTTCGGCTTCGACCCGCGCGGCGGTCTGGGCGAAATCGCCGGATAGCCGCGACAGCACCTGGCGATCGATCGAGATGCCGCGCCGTTCCATGCGCGCCAGCACGGCGACCAGCGGCCGTTCCAGCGTCTCGTAGACCGACGTCATGCGTTCGGCAATCAGGCGCGGCTTGAGAACCCGCCACAATCGCAGGATCACATCGGCGTCCTCGGCCGAGTACGCCGTCGCCCGGTCGATGGCGACCTGATCGAAGCTCAGCTTGTTCTTGCCGCTGCCGGTCAGTTCGCCATGGGTGAGGGTGGCGTGGCCGAGCCATCGCTCGGCCAGCGCGTCGAGCCCGTGCGCATTGCGGCCGGCGTCGAGCGCATACGACATCAGTTGCGCGTCGTCCTGGTTGCTTATGACGACGCCATGTTGCGCCAACATCACCGCGTTGAACTTGATGTTGAACCCGATTTTGAGAATGCCCGCCGATTCCAGCACCGGGCGCAATGCGGCGAGGGCGTCGGCCGTCCCGATCTGGTCCGGCGCGAGCCCGGCCGCGAACAGCCCGGCGCCATCGCCGGATTGCTTGTGGCTGAGC
>JBDTKD010000261.1:0-7645 GCA_039935515.1 Bradyrhizobium sp. | reverse complement strand
ACCCGAACCCCGAAAGCGCCAGTCCGACAATCACCGCGACCGAGCCGAGCACGTCGGATGCAAAATGCATCGCATCGGCGGCCAGCGCCTGGCTCTTGGTGTCGCGGGCGGTGCGATGCAGCGCCAGGGCGCGCCAGAGGTTCACGGCGATGTCGAGCAGTAGCACGGCGAACGGGATTGCCGACAGCGTCGGTGGCGTCGCGCCTTCGCGCAGACGGCTATAGGCTTCGACCAGAATGCCGCCCGCCAGCACATACAGCATCGCGATCACGCCCAGCGCCGAAAGGCTTTCAAGCTTGCCGTGACCGTAATGGTGCTCGGCGTCGGCGGGGCGATCGGAAAACCGAACCACCAGCCAGGTGATGACAGTCGCAACCAGATCCACCGAACTGTGCAGGGCTTCGGAAATCAGCGCGAGACTGCCGATGGCGACACCGACCACGAATTTCGCAGCCGCCATGGCGGCGCTGGCAATGATCGAGATCGCCGCGACGCGGGCTTTGGCACTGTGAACGGGAGGGTTCATGAGCGCGGGTTTAGCAGCCCGTCATGCAACATTAAAGCGCCGATCAAATACGCTATCGCCACTCACTTGCAGCAGCAATTGTTGCAAACTGTTCCTACTTGAATCAGGCCGGACGCTTACAGCGTCACGACAATCTTGCCGAAATGCTGGTTGGCTTCCATGCGGTCGAATGCCTTGCCGATGTCGGCGAATGCAAACACCTTGTCGATCGGCAATTGCAGTTTGCGCGATTCCACCGCCGGCCAGATATCCTTGCGAACTTCGTCGAAGATCTCGCGGATCTCCTCGATCGAGCGGGTGCGGAAGGTGACGCCGATATAGTTGATCCGGCGTGCGGCATGCAGGTCAAAGTTGAAGTCGCCATGGGTGCCGCCGAGCCTGCCGACATTGACGATGCGGCCCTTGATTTTGGTGGCAGCGAGATTCTGGCTGGCGACCTTGCCCGAAACCTGGTCGACGATCAGGTCGACGCCCTCGCCGCCGGTTGCGTCCAGCACCTGCTTGACCCAGCCGGGGTCGCTGGAATCCACCGCCAGATCGGCGCCGAATTCCCTCAACCGGCCGCGCCGCATGGCGTCGGTCGAGGAGCCGATCACGATTTTGGCGCCCTTGAGCTTCGCGATCTGCATCGCCATCAGGCCGACGCCGGAGCTCGCGCCCTGGATCAGGGCCGACTGGCCGGCCTGCAGGGCGCCGTTCGTCACCACCGCATTGTGCATGGTGGCGAGCGCGACGGGCAGGGAGGCTGCGTCCTGGTAGCTCATATTGCTGCTGGCAGGGATGTGAAACAGCCGGCCGTGATCCGCCAGCGTGTATTCGGCGAATGCGGCGCCGCCCGATCCCATCACGCGGTCGCCCACCTTGACGCCTTTGGCATCGGAACCGAGTTCGGCGATTTCGCCTGCCCATTCCATGCCGAGCACGGTGCCGAGGCCGCCGGCGCCGCCATGGGCGTGGCCCTTGGTCATGCCGAGGTCGGCGCGATTGAGGCCGCAGGCGCGAACCCGAACCAGCACCTGCGTACCCTTCGGCGCGGGCTTTGCGACGTCGGCGATTTCAGCGCCATTGGCGCCGTAGACAAAGGCCTTCATGACATCATCTTCCGCTGTTGGAGAGGGGGCGGCTATTCTGCCGCTTCGCGGCGCAGACCGGACATCATGGCTTCGAGCCGGCTTTGAATGATGGCTTCGGCGTCACGGATGATGCGCGACACGAGCTCGGCGCAGCTCGGGATGTCGTGAATCAACCCCTGCACCTGCCCGGCGGACCAGATGCCTTCATCGGCATCGCCGCTGGCGTAGACCATCTTGCCGCGTGCGCCGGCGACGAGATCGCGCACCTGCTCGAAGGTGGCGCCTTCCTTTTCCATCGCGACGACCTTGGTGCTGACCGCGTTCCTGGCGACCCGCGAGGTGTTGCGCATGGTGCGGAAGATCAGCTCGGTCTCGCGCTCGTCATTGGCGACGATCTTCTCCTTGATCAACTGGTGGATCGGGCTCTCTTTGGTGCACATGAAGCGGGTACCCATGTTGATACCCTCGGCGCCCAGCGCCAGCGCCGCGACCAGCCCGCGGCCGTCGCCGAAGCCGCCCGAGGCGATTATCGGAATCCTGACCTTGTCGGCAGCGACCGGGATCAGGATCAGGCCGGGTGTGTCGTCTTCGCCGGGATGGCCGGCGCATTCGAAGCCGTCGATCGAAATGGCATCGACCCCCATGCGCTCAGCCGACAGCGCGTGGCGGACGCTGGTGCATTTGTGCACGACCTTGATGCCGTGCTTCTTGAATTCGGTGACGTGCTCCTGCGGCTTGTTGCCGGCGGTCTCGACGATCTTGATGCCGCTCTCGATGATGGCCTGCCGATATTCGGCATAGGGCGGCGGCTTGATCGAGGGAAGAATGGTCAGATTGACGCCGAACGGCTTGCCGGTCAGGCCACGGCAGCGGGCGATTTCCCGGGTCAGATCCTCGGGCGTTGGTTGCGTCAGCGCGGTGATGAAGCCGAGCGCGCCGGCATTGGCGACGGCCGCCACCAACTCCGCACGCCCGACCCATTGCATGCCGCCCTGCACGATCGGGTGTTCGACACCGGCGAGTTCGGTAAACCGCGTTTTGATCATGTTGGACCCCTGAACATTTCCCCCGGCGCGGCACCAGCGTGCCCGCTGATCTTTTTCGGGTTTTCAGCGGGCAGGATGCCGTCAGGACCGGCAAATGTCCATTGCGCCACAAGTGTCGCCCGAACAAATCGAGCGGAAATGGCCAGGTCAGGCGACCGATCGCGCCGCCGTCGTCGCTTCTTCATCGAACGCGGTGGAGATGTCGCGGACGCTGACGACGCCGATCAGGCTGTAATTGTCGATCACAGGCAAATGACGGATGTGGTTTTTGTTCATGAGATGACGAACGTGTTCGAGCGTATCGCTCGAACTGCAGGACACCAGTTGCTGCACCGAAATCAGTTGCGAGACCTTGAGGCTGACGCCGGCCGCGCCGTGTTCGGCAATCGCGCGCACGACATCGCGTTCCGTGAACATGCCGACCGCGGTATTGCCTTCGGTCCGCACGACGTCCTTGACCACGAGCGCGCTGATATTGCTGGCGCGCATGAGCTGGGCAGCAATGGCTACAGTTTCATTCATTCGAACCGTTGCCACACGTGCAGTTTTCTTGCGCAGGATGTCTCCGACTTTCATCGCAACCTCCTTCAGGTCAGCCGCAGGGTAAGTCTTAACCGGTCAATCGTGGTATACATTATTCCAATTGTCAATCCGCTATTGCGGATATCGTGAGCCTCGCAATCGCCACAAGTCGACAAATTCTCCATGTGGTATCTTGCATCCCAATCGATCAAGCAAAAAAGAAAGGCGCACATTTGTGCGCCTTTCTTGCTGTCGTTAGCGCCGCTGGCGTTGGGGGTTAGCTGACCCTCATTTCATTCGGCAGCTTGTCCCACCGCGCTCTTGTTCTGTGATGTGGAGAGCGAAATCCGCATCGGCCGCACGACGAACAATGCCAATCCGACCACGATAAAATTCATGATCGAGGCTACGACGAACACCGAGTGCCAGCTGCCCGTGTGCGACTTCAAGATGTTGGCGAGCGGCACAACGAATGCCGACAAGCCCTTCGCAGTATAGAGCAAGGCGGTGTTGGTTGTGGCGTATTTCGCGCCGAACATATCGGTGCAGGTCGAGGGGAAAAGACTGAATATCTCGCCCCAGGTAAAGAAGATCAGCGCCGCGCAGATGACGAAAGTCCAGGGTGTCGTGCCTGCTGTGCCGAGCAGCCAATAGGCGATGCCTCCCGCGGTAAAAGCGATCCCCATCGTGTACTCGCGCCCGATCTGATCCGACACCCAGCCGAAGAACGGTCGCGCGCTGCCGTTGGCGAGATTGTCGATCACGCCAGATACGATCAGCGTGGTCGCGCCGAACAAGATGACGGTCTGCGCGACACCGTAGTCTTTCGCGATCAACGCGATCTGTGCGGCGACCATCAGGCCGCTCGCCGACACAAGCACGAACATCAGGTAGAGCAGCCAGAAGATCGGAGATGTCAGCATCTGGCCTGGCGTGCTGCTGGTCTTCGACTGCAGAACCTTGACGGCGGAGGCGCTCGGAGCTTCGCCCGGGAACGGTGCCCGCAGCAGCCACGCCAGGACGAAAACAACGCCGCCTTGAACGAGCGCGAACCAGAAGAAGGTGTCCGCATAGCCGATCGAGACGATCATCTTCTGAATCGGGATGACGGTGACGGCAGCTCCCGCACCGAATCCGGCGGCCGTCAGGCCAACCGCCAGGCCGCGGCGGTCGGGAAACCATTTCACGGCGTTGCCGACACATGTTGCGTAGACACCGCCGGCGCCAATGCCGGAGACCACTGCGCCGAAATAGAGTGCCTCAAGTGAATCCGCCTTGGAATAGATGAGCCAGCCAAGCGCGGCCATGATGCCGGCGGCAGCGACCATGAATTTGGGACCGCGAACGCCAAGGGAATCGACGATCCATCCCTGAAGCGGCGTAAGCCAGGTTTCCAGTGCTATGAATATGCTGAAGGCAACCTGGATGCTGCCGATGGACCACGAATGGGCCTTGGCCATCGGACCAACGAAATAAGTCCAGCCATATTGAAGATTGGCCATCATCGCCATGCAGACAAGGCCGACGATGAGCTGCATCCAGCGAAAGTTGCTTGACGGTGCCTGACTCGGCGCACCTGCTGCGTTTGCGGTCATTGTTTTCCTCCGAATGTGCGCTTCTTGAAAACGGCCCAAGGCCCCGCGGCGCTTTGTCTTAAAATTCTGGTATATTATATTCCAATCTGCAAGGTCGAAATTGCCGCAGGCCTAAAATATGCGCCTGAACGTACGGAGGAGTTGCTTGGAAGGCGCAGGGGTACCGTGATCGTCAGGCAAGTCAGCAGGCTTCACGGTCCCTGCGTCGCAGAACCTTTGGCCTCTGGCCAGGAAAGCTCGCAAAAAAATGGCCCCGAAACGGGGGCCATCAGCCGAAAATTCTGAATAATCCGCTTGGCGGATGCCGAGATCCTGCCGGGGATGCCGACAATCTCAGACGTCGAAACGCTGGGTGTCGCCTATGCGGATCGTCATTTCCGCATAGGCCAGCAGCAGGCGGTCGATCGAGGCCTTCAGCCGGCCAAACAGGGTCGCGGTGGGTGCAAAATCGAAAGAGGCAGTGTTGGACATGTTTTGTCCCCCTTGTTTGGTGTGGACAGCAGATCGCTGCGTTCGAGGGACAATCTACGTATACCAAATACCAGTAACAACTTCTTTGTTTGCATAGCAGCATTTTCGATTTTGCAGCGCACCAAAACGAGGTATTTGCGGTCTAGATGACGAAAAGGGCCGCCGGAAACCAATGTCCGGAAAATGAAGGCTGCTCTACTCGGCGGCCTGCTTGCGTGCCGGGTCGAGCGCGCCGGAATCGTGGATTTCGGCCAGTTGATGATCGCTAAGGCCGAGCACCTGCCGCAGGATTTCGTCGGTGTGTTCGCCCAAAAGCGGCGAGCGCTTTACCTCGGTCGGACTGTCCGACAGCTTGATCGGATTGCCGACCGACAGGTATTTGCCGCGGGTGGGATGATCCACCTCGACCACGGTGCCGGTGGCGCGCAGCGACGGATCCTCCGCCAATTCCTTCATCGACAGGATCGGTCCGCAGGGAATGTCGTCCTTGTTGAGAATCTCCATCGCCTCGAACTTGCTCTTGGTCATGGTCCATTGCTCGATGCGGGCGAAGATCTCGTTCAGCCGCGGCAGCCGGGCAGCCGGCTTGGCGTAATCCGGGTGGCTCTTCCAGCCGGGCTCGCCAATGACATCGCAGATCTTCTCCCAAACCGGGGCCTGCGTAATGAAGTAGATATAGGCGTTGGGATCGGTCTCCCAGCCCTTGCACTTGAGGATACGGCCGGGCTGACCGCCGCCGGAATCGTTGCCGGCGCGCGGCACCGCTTCGCCGAATGGAATGCCTTCACCGAACTGGCTGTACTCCTTGAGTGGACCATGGGCGAGGCGCTGCTGGTCGCGCAATTTGACCCGTGCGAGGTTGAGCACGCCGTCCTGCATCGCGGCGGTGACCCGTTGTCCGCGTCCGCTCATGGTGCGCTGATAGAGCGCGGTGACGATGCCGAGCGCCAGATGCAGCCCGGTGCCGCTGTCGCCGATCTGCGCGCCGGTGACCAGCGGCAGACCGTCGCGAAATCCGGTGGTCGAGGCAGCGCCGCCGGTGCATTGCGCGACGTTCTCATACACCTTGCAATCCTCATAAGGGCCGGGGCCGAACCCCTTGATCGAGGCCACGATCAGTTTTGGATTGATGCTCTGGATCTTCTCCCACGGAAATCCCATGCGATCGAGCACGCCGGGGCCGAAATTCTCCACCAGCACGTCGCAGTTCTTCATCAGCGCGGTCAGCACCTCCTTGCCCTTCGGGTTCTTGGCGTCGAGCGTGATCGAGCGCTTGTTGTGGTTGAGCATGGTGAAATACAGGCTGTCGACATTGGGCACATCCTGCAACTGGCCGCGGGTGATGTCGCCAATGCCTGGACGTTCCACCTTGATCACGTCGGCGCCGAACCACGCCAATAATTGCGTGCAAGTCGGTCCCGACTGGACGTGGGTGAAATCGAGAATGCGAACGCCCTTTAGCGCCTTGGTCATCTGTCTCTCCTTAGAAATCGAAATGCTGTCATCATGCCCGCGCAAGCGGGCATCCGCCTCAGCGGGGAATGACTTCGACGGGTTTCCTGTCTCATGATGTGTCGACTTATTTCTTGCGGATTTTGCTTTGCGGATTGAGGTTGCCGATCCTGCCGCTTTCGGTGCCGGCCGCCGGATCGATCACCGCGTTGATCAGGGTCGGCTTGCCGGAGTCCATGGCCTCGTTCACGGCGCGTTTCAATTCATCGGGCGTGGTGGCATTGACGCCGACGCCGCCGAAGGCGTCCATCATCTTGTCGTAGCGCGAGCCTTTGACAAAGACGGTCGTCGCAGCATCGCCAGTCCCGGAGGAATTGACGTCGGTTCCGCGATAGATTCCGTCGTTGTTGAAGATTACGATGCAGACCGGCAGGTGGTAGCGGCAGATCGTCTCCACCTCCATGCCGCAGAAGCCGAAGGCGCTGTCGCCCTCGACCGCGAGAACCGGCTTGCCGGTTTCGATCGCGGCGCCGATGGCAAATCCCATGCCGATGCCCATGACGCCCCAGGTGCCGACGTCGAGCCGCTTGCGCGGCTGGTACATGTCGATGACACCGCGCGCCAAATCGAGGGTGTTGGCACCCTCGTTGACGAGGATGGCATCGGGCCGCTCCTTGACGATGGTCCGCAACGCGCCAAGCGCGCCGTGGAAGTCCATCGGCGACTTGTTGTTCATCAGCCGGGGCGCCATTTTGGCGATGTTTTCTTCCCGCTTTGAATTGACGGCCTTCACCCAGTCGGCCGGCGCGGACAGCCAGTTGCTGCCCATCGCCGCAAGCAGCACGGCCACGCAGGAGCCGATATCGCCGACCACGGGAGCCACGATCTCGACGTTGGAGTCCATTTCCCTGGGCTCGATGTCGAGCTGGATGAACTTCTTCGGTGCGTCACCCCAGCTCT
>JBDTKD010000260.1:0-6362 GCA_039935515.1 Bradyrhizobium sp. | reverse complement strand
TTGCAAACAGGCCTCCACCCCGGCCCTCCCCCGCAAGCGGGAGAGGGAAAACAAGACGCGTTCGGCGTTTACGTGCACTGGCCGTTTTGCCTGTCGAAATGCCCGTATTGCGATTTCAACAGCCATGTCCGCCATGCGCCGATCGACGAGGCGCGATTTTCGCGCGCGTTTGCGCGCGAAATCGAAACCACTGCGGCGCGCACCCCGGGCCGGGACGTATCGTCGATTTTCCTGGGCGGCGGCACGCCCTCGCTGATGCAGCCGCAAACCGTCGGCGCGATCCTCGATGCGATCGCCAGGCACTGGCGCGTCGCCCCCGCTGCCGAAGTCACGCTGGAAGCCAATCCGACCAGCGTCGAGGCGACGCGCTTTGCCGGCTACCGCGCCGCCGGCGTCAACCGGGTTTCGCTCGGCGTGCAGGCGCTGGACGATGCGTCGCTGGGCGCGCTGGGCCGGCTGCACACCGCGCGCGAGGCGCTCGATGCGGTCGCGATCGCGCGCCGCGCGTTCGACCGCTATTCGTTCGACCTGATCTACGCCCGTCCCGACCAGACGCCGCAAATGTGGGCGGAGGAGTTGAAGCGCGCGATCTCGGAAGCCGCCGAGCATCTGTCGCTCTACCAACTGACGATCGAGGAGGGCACGCCGTTCTTCGGGCTTCACGCCGCGGGCAAATTGAAGACACCGGACGAGGCGATGGCGCGCGCGCTGTATGATGTCACCCAGGAGGTCTGCGCCGCGCATGGATTGCCGGCCTACGAGATTTCCAACCACGCGCGACCCGGCGCAGAATGCCAGCACAATCTGCTGTACTGGCGCGGCGAGGAATATGCCGGCATCGGGCCGGGCGCGCATGCCCGCCTCGATATCGACGGGATCAGACACGCGATCGCCACCGAGAAGCGGCCCGAAGCCTGGCTGATGCGCGTCGAAGCCACGGGTCATGGTGTTGTGACCGATGACACCCTCAACAGCGAAGAGCGCGGCGACGAGTTCCTGCTGATGGGGCTGCGCCTCGCCGAAGGCATCGATCCCGGAAGCTATGCCGCGTTGTCGGGCCGAGCGCTCGATCCGGACCGGATCGCCATACTGCTGGAAGAAGGCGCCATTACCGTCGATGCCAGCGGCCGGCTGCGGGTCACGCAAGCCGGGTTTCCCGTGCTCGACGCGGTGGTGGCTGATTTGGCGGCGTAGAGAGCAATGGTGAACGATATTCGATGGCTCTGGACGTTCCCGACACTCGAAGGGCTATTGGCAGCGCCGGAATAGCCGCTAAGGTTGCACCGCCTACATCTATCACAATGTGCAATAGTTTCACATTTTGCTGTTGATTTTGTGCAACTCTTGCACTAAGTTATCTCACTGAGGCGATATGGCGGGCATCGTTGCTCCCCTAAGTAACTGTAAGATCTACATTTATCCGGGAGACCATAATCCCCCACACTTCCACTTAAAGGGGCCAAATTCGAGGGCTTCCGTGGAGATAATGAGCTTGGAGGTTGTCGCTGGGAGGGCGTCAAAGAAGGACTTGGCCGAAGTCAAGGAATGGGCCGCAAAGCCAGAGAATCTGGCCCTATCGGTAGCAGAATGGAGAAGGCTCAATGAACGGGAATGATATCGTTGATAGTGGGATTCGGCTTCCCCGGATGGCGAGTGTCCAGCCGCTCCATGACTTTGTGCTTCGAGTTAGGTGGGGGGAAGGCCCAAGGGCTGGACGTGAAGATTTCGTGGACGTTAGCCCGGCTATCTTCAGCTACAAAGTGTACCGTCCTCTGAGAGATGAAAATCTTTTTTTGACCGGGATCATCGCCGAAGACGGAGATGCCATCGCGTGGGGTAGCGATGCGGATTTAATGATGTCAGCAGACACCATCCAATCCCTCGCACAGGAAAGTTGGACGCCCAGGGAATTCCTGGACTTCCTGACGCGAAACAGACTTACGCAAGAAGCCGCCGCGGCATTATTGGGTAGAAGCAGAAGGCAAATCGCAACTTACGCTACGAAGGGGCCGATCCCTCGCGTCATCGCGCTTGCATGCTACGGGTTTGAATCACTCAGGCGCGATAGATTCTTGCAGGATTCGGGCAGCATCAACGCACAACCTCCCGCAATATCCACTGTCCGGACCCCTGAGCAGAATGAACAATCCCATTCTCCCGCTGCCCACGCAGCGCTACGCCAACGCGCTTGGTCATAAGCCGGAATGCTTTGGGCTTTTACGCGCCAAAACTTTTCGGCGAGCCGGCGACCGCCACCCCGCCGCCCGATCCCACCCGCATGACCGCCAGGCCGCGTTCGTTGGTGCCATCGGCGCGGAAGCGGAACAGGCCGTCGATGCCGGCAAAGCCGGATGGATTGGTCAGCACGTCCGGTGAAAACCGGGTTGGGCCCTGCGTTCTCGCCAGCGCCGCCACCAGCGCCACCGCGTCATAGGCAAGTGTTGCGGTCCGCACCGGGTCGGCGCCATATTTGGCGCGGTAGCGGCTGGAAAAGCTGCGGAAACCGGCGGGATCCGGCGCCGCATAAAGGCCGCCCTGCAAGGCGGGGCTCACGAACACGCGCGGATTGTCCCACAAGCCGGTACCGAGCAACTGGATGTTCTTCAGATTGGCGCCGGCCGCAGTCAGCGCATCGGCCACCTGCACCACCGAATCGCCGTCATCGGCAATAAAAAGCGCATCCGCGGTGCCAAGAGTCGGCGCCACCGTTCGCGCCGCGGTGGCGCGATCGGCACCGTATTTCTGGAAGGTGACGATGCGGCCGCCGCGGCGGCTCACCGCCTGCTTGAACGCGGCCTCCACGACATTGCCATAGGCGTTCTCGGGCAGCAGCGCGGCAAACGATCGTTTCCCGAGGCTGGCGGAATATTCGACAATCCGGTTGACATCGGACTCCGGCAGGAAGCTCAAAAGATAGACTCCCCGGCCGGCCACGCTTGAATCGGTCGAGAACGCGATCACTGAAATACCGCGCGCCCGCGCGAGTTGGGCGGTCGCCGGAACCGAGACCGCGAACAGCGGGCCGAGAATGATCTCTGCGCCTTCGTCAAGCGCCTGCTGCGTTCCCTGCTGCGCGCCTTGCGGGCTGCCGCTGTCATCCTTGATCAGGAGCTGAAGATTCGGATTCTGGAATTCCGCCAGCGCCATCTCGGCGGCATTCTTCATGGATTGCGCGGCAACCCCGGCATTGCCGGACGCCGACAGCGGCAGGATCAGGCCGACCTTGACCTGACCAGTGCCGACCGCGAGCGGCTGCTGGGTCGGTCCGGCCGGACCGGGCGCCGCCTCCGAGCCGTATTGGCTGAGGCTTTGTTGGACACCCGCACAGGCCCCGAGCAGGGGCGCACCGAGAATCAAGCCAACCGCGCTCCGCCGGGTTGCCCCGGCGGGCTGAAATTTGCGATCGAGCGGGTCCACCATCGGTTCTCTATCTCTTGACCGACCGGAATCGGTCAGAACATTGCCTCCCGGCGATCAGGAAGGTGGATTCAGGCATATTGTCGACGAATAGTTAACCAAAACAAAAGGATTATAGCGATGCGACATCGGCGCGCCCGTAGCCGGATTCCGGTTCCTCGCCGGCTGATAGCCGGCAACTCGCCCGGGCAGGATCGTGGCGTCCGCGCCTCGTTCCCACTAGATTGAGCCGATGCGCGCCAAAGCTGCCTCCCCAGATACATCCGAAGGCGTCACGGGCTTCACGGCCCGCAGCTTTTCGGTCGGCGGCCAGTTGCTCTCCGCTCCAAAGCCCCAGCCGGGACTTTATCTGGTCGCGACCCCAATCGGCAATCTCGGCGACATCACCCTGCGCGCGCTGGAAACGCTGGCCGGCGTCGACGTCATCGCCTGCGAAGACACCCGCATCACCCGCCGGCTGATCGAACGCTATGCGATCACGGCACAGCTCAAACCCTATCATGAACACAACGCCGCGGCAGCGCGGCCGAAAATCATGCAATTGCTGGCACAGGGCGCCGCCATCGCACTGGTCTCGGACGCCGGAACACCGCTGATTTCAGATCCCGGCTTCAAGCTGGTGCGCGAGGCCTGCGCGGCGGGTCATGCCGTGATCGCGCTGCCGGGAGCGTCATCGGTGCTGACCGCGCTTTCGGTGGCAGGGCTGCCGACCGACCGGTTTTTCTTCGAAGGGTTTCTGCCGGCAAAAGCGGCCGGCCGGCGCGCGCGGCTGACCGAGCTTTCGCGAATCGAGGCAACGCTGGTGATGTTTGAATCCGGAAATCGCCTCGCCGACGCCTTGGCCGATCTCGCCGCCATCATGGGCGGGCGCGACGCCGCGATCTGCCGCGAACTGACCAAGATGCATGAAGAGATCCGGCGCGCCCCGATCGCCGAGCTGGCGCGCGCGGCCGCTGCGCAGGAGACCCGCGGCGAATTCGTGCTGGTGCTGGGTCCGCCCGCGGCCGGCGCACAGATCATGCCGGAGCACGAACTGGACCAGTTGTTGCGAAATCGGCTCGCGCGCGAAAGCGTCAAGGATGCGGTGGCGCACGCCGTCGAATTGTCCGGCCGGCCGCGCCGCGAGATCTACACCCGCGCGCTGCAGCTCGCCGGAAACAAGGAAGACGATGATGGCCAAGATGGATGACGCCGGGCCGATGGCGGCGCCGCTGCGATCCGCTTCGCCGGCGCGGCGCGCCGCATTTCGCACCGGCGTTTCCGCCGAGGCGCGCGCCGCGGCCTTTCTGACCGTCAAGCGCTATCGCATTCTCGCGAGACGCTTTCGCACCCCCTTTTGGCGAGATCGACCTGGTCGCCCGCCGGGGCAACCTCGTGGTCTTTGTCGAGGTCAAGGCCCGCGCCAGCCTCGAGGAGGCCGCCTATGCGGTGACGCCGCGCCAGCAACGGCGCATCATCGATGCGGCACGGGCCTGGCTGGTGGCGCATCCCGAACATGCCGAATTCGAGCTGCGTTTCGATGTCATGCTGATTGCACCGCGGCGACTTCCGCGCCATCTGTTAGCGGCGTTCGACGCCAGCCCCTGAACCTCCCCGACCGAGCCAACCTGCGGACCCGAAGATGAAACTGAATATCGCCGTCCAGATGGATCCCATCGCGCGCATCAATATCGGCGGCGATTCGACCTTCGCGCTGCTTCTGGAAGCGCAGAGGCGCGGCCACGGCCTTTCCTATTACACGCCGGACAGACTGTCGCTGCGTGGCGAGGAACTGGTGGCGCCGGTTCAGCGGCTCACCGTGCGCGACCAAGCCGGCGACCATTTCACCCTCGGCGAGGCGCGGCGCGAACCGCTCGCGGCATTCGACGTCGTATTGCTGCGGCAGGACCCGCCATTCGATCTCGCCTACATCACCTCGACGCATTTGCTTGAGCGCATCCATCCGAGGACGCTGGTGGTGAACGATCCCGCCAGCGTGCGCAACGCGCCGGAAAAGATCTTCGTGATGGATTTTGCCGATCTGATGCCGCCGACGCTGATCTCCCGCGATCTCGACGAGATCAATTCGTTCCGCGACGAACACGGCGCGGTGGTGATGAAGCCCTTGCACGGATATGGCGGAGCGGCGGTGTTTCGCATCCTGCCGCAGGACATGAATTTCGGCTCGCTGTTCGACATGTTTTCGGTGACGTTTCGCGAGCCCTGGGTGATCCAGCGCTTTCTTCCCGAGGTCAAGCACGGCGACAAGCGCATCATCCTGGTCGACGGCGAGTTCGCCGGCGCGGTCAACCGCGTCCCGGCGGCGGACGATCTGCGCTCCAACATGGTGCGCGGCGGCGCTGCCAGGGCGACCGAACTTTCGCCGCGCGAGCGCGAGATCTGCGCGCGCCTCGGCCCGGCGCTGCGCCAACGCGGATTGCTGTTTGTCGGCATCGACGTGATCGATGACTTGCTTACCGAGATCAACGTGACCTCGCCGACCGGCATTCGCGCCGTGGCGCGGCTCGGCGGCCCCGACATCGCCGCGAAAATCTTGGACGCGATCGAGGCGAGGCGCGGATAGGCCGTCTCGTTCCCTCATTGTTCTTGCTCTCGTCTGAACTTTCCGCTACCTTTGGTTGCAGGAAGAAGAGGCGGCATGGTCCAGCGGGTGTCGACCGTAGCGTTCGAGGGGATCGAGGCCCGTGCTGTCGACGTGCAGGTGCAGGTCGCGCCCGGGCTGCCGGCGTTCACCATTGTCGGGCTGCCGGACAAGGCGGTGTCCGAGGCGCGGGAGCGGGTGCGCTCGGCGTTGATCGCCTCGGGGCTTGCGCTGCCGGCGCGGCGAATCACCGTCAATCTCGCGCCGGCCGATCTGCCCAAGGAAGGCAGCCATTATGACCTGCCGATTGCACTTGCCATTCTCTCGGCACTGGGCGTGGTGCCACCGGATTTTCTCGCGCGCT
>JBDTKD010000259.1:0-2967 GCA_039935515.1 Bradyrhizobium sp. | reverse complement strand
TAGAGATTGTCGAATTTCGACTTGGTGACGCTGTCGTTGACGTTGATCGCCGGGAACAGCAGCGTGCCGGATTTCTCCATGTCGTAGAGCCGGTGCACGCCGGTGGTGGTCTCCTCCGAGACGCCCTTGATGTTTTTCGCGATCTCGGCAAACCAGCCCTTCGGCTTTTCCTTCAGCATCCGCTTGATCAGCGCGAAGAACACTTCTTCCTCTTCGCTGTTGTGCTGATCGAGAAAGGCGGTTTCACCGCGCTCGGCGCGCAAGCCCTGATGCACGAACATGGTGGCGTCGCCGCCATCGTCGAGGATCAAGTTGGGCGTGCCGCCGCCATGCCAGTCGAACAATTTCGCCGTGTAATGCCAGTATTCGGCGAGGCTCTCGCCCTTGACCGCGAACACCGGAATGCCGGCGGCCGCGATGGCGGCCGCGGCGTGATCCTGGGTCGAATAGATGTTGCAGGAGACCCAGCGGATGTCGGCGCCGAGCGCCGCCAGGGTCTCGATCAGTACCGCGGTCTGGATCGTCATGTGCAGTGAGCCGGCGATGCGCGCGCCCTTGAGCGGCTGCTTTGGGCCGTATTCCTCGCGCGTCGCCATCAGGCCGGGCATCTCGGTCTCGGCCAGCGAGATCTCCTTGCGGCCGAACTCGGCGAGCGAGATGTCCTTGACGATATAGTCGGTGAAGGCGGGCTTCTTGGCGGTGGCGGTCATGAAGTGGTTTCCTCTATCCTCGCGCGAACACCGGTTCGGCGAAGGGTGTGTAATTTCTTTATCGTCATGCCCGGCCTTGTGCCGGGCATCCACGTCTTGGTCACAACAACAGAAAGACGTGGATGGCCGGGACAAGCCCGGCCATGACGGCTTAAATGTGTCGCACTCAAATCCGCATCACACCGCCCGCTTCAGCGCGTCGGCGAGATCGGTCTTTTCCCATGAAAAGCCGCCTTCTGCATCCGGCGTCCGGCCGAAATGACCGTAGGACGAGGTCCGCGCGTAGATCGGCTTGTTGAGATCGAGATGCTTGCGGATACCGCGCGGTGTCAGATCCATCGCCTCGGCCACCGCCGTCTCGAGTTTATCCTCGGGGATCTTTCCTGTACCGTGGGTGTCGATATAGATCGACAACGGCCGCGCCACGCCGATGGCGTAGGCGAGCTGCAGCGTGCAGCGATCGGCAAAACCGGCGGCGACGATGTTCTTGGCGAGATAGCGCGCGGCGTAGGCCGCGGAGCGGTCGACCTTGGTCGGGTCCTTTCCGGAGAATGCGCCGCCGCCATGAGGAGCCGCACCGCCATAGGTATCGACGATGATCTTGCGGCCGGTCAGGCCGGAGTCGCCGTCGGGGCCGCCGATGTAGAACTTTCCGGTCGGATTGATGTGCCAGATGGTCTTGCCGTTGATCCAGCCCTTCGGCAGCGCCTCGCGGACATAGGGTTCGACGCGATCGCGGACCTGGTTCGAGGTCATGTCCTCGACCAGATGCTGGTGCGAGACCACGATCTCGCGCACGCCGATCGGCTTGCCGTTTTCGTATTGCACGGTGACCTGGCTCTTCGAGTCCGGACCCAGCACCTTCTCCTTGCCGGAGTGTCGGGCTTCCGAGATCAGCCGCAGAATCTTGTGGGCGTAGAAGATCGGCGCCGGCATCAGATCGGGCGTCTCGTTGCAGGCATAGCCGAACATGATGCCCTGATCGCCGGCACCCTCTTCCCTGTTGGTGCCGGGCTGCAACGCGTCCACGCCCTGCGCGATATCGGCCGACTGCGGATGCAGCAGGATTTCAATGTCGGCCTTGTCCCAGTGAAAACCTTCCTGCTCGTAGCCGATGTCCTTGATCGCCGCGCGAACCACGCTCTCGATCTGGTCGTTGGTGACCGATTTGGGACCGCGCGTTTCGCCCGCGATCACGACCTTGTTGGTGGTAGCGAGCGTCTCGCAGGCGGCGCGGATCGCCCACGGATCGATTCCCGCTTTCGGGCCTTCGCGGAAAAACAGATCGACGATTTCGTCAGAAATCCGGTCGCAGACCTTGTCCGGATGGCCCTCGGAAACCGACTCACTGGTGAACAGATAAGACGCGCGCATCAACCAACCCCTTTATTTCCGCCGGACCTCGGCGGCCGTTTTCGCGATATGTCCTGACATGTCAATCGCGACGCCGCGAGATGACGTAGGATTCGTCGTAGAACCAGAGCCCGTTATGCTTGCGCAGAACATCTCTGGCGGCATCGAGATAACGGCCGCTCTGGGTCATTTCCGTCAATCGGTCGTCTTCGATCTGGGCGACATACACCGCCGCGTTCCATGCTGCAAAGGCCGTCGAGGTTCCGATCGATCCGGTGACCTCATTGGGCAGCGCTTCCATATCATAGCGAAAGATCGAACGGTTATCCGCGTAGGCATTAAAATTGAGGTCGCGCCCGGCCGAACCCAGCTCATATCTCACGGCGCGCAATAGCTCATGCCGGCTTACGGAGAAAGGATTTTCTCCGGACCACACGGTCTGGATAATCTCGAGGCCGGGATCCTGCCCGTGAGAGTGAATTCCTATTAACCGGCCGCCGGCCCGCAGCGCGCGGGCCAAGGGTGCGATGATGCGTTTGGCGCGGAAATTGACCGAGGATTTGGCCCGGTAGGGCTGAGAGGCGATGATCAGGTCGAAATTAGCCTCTGAACGGCCGGCCCGCGGGATAATCGCATCGAGCAGGAAACGATGATCCTCCCGGTACAGCACGATCGCGACCGGGCGCTCATAGACCGGCATGCCCGAGCGCGGGCTGACATTGGCGCGCCAGTTCTGCTCCAAAAACGGCCCGAGTTCGGCGATCTGGGCCTCGAATTCGCCCGACGACGCCCCGCGCAGCGCGACTTCATGCCAGATCATCCCTGCGGCCGCCGCCGGCGAGGCCGGCGTCAGCCAGGGCGCTTCGGCGTAATACATGTTGGTCAGCACAAACACGGTCGCCGG
>JBDTKD010000258.1:0-6891 GCA_039935515.1 Bradyrhizobium sp. | reverse complement strand
CTCGCCTTTCGAGGCGCCGCGCACCAGCCCCGCGATGTCGACAAAGGTCAGCCGCGTCGGAATGATCTGCGCCGACCTGGCGATCGCGGCGAGCTTGTCCAGCCGCGGATCCGGCACCGCGACCTCGCCGACATTCGGCTCGATGGTGCAGAACGGGTAATTCGCCGCCTGCGCTGCCGCCGTCTCGGTCAGCGCATTGAACAGCGTCGACTTGCCGACATTGGGCAATCCGACGATACCGCATTTGAAACCCATTCTATCCTCGACATTTTTTGCATCGTCGTGGCCGGGCTCGTCCCGGCCATCCACGTCTTTCTTCATTTCAACGAACAAGACGTGGATGCCCGGCACACGGCCGGGCATGACGGCGTGTCATGTCCGCTGGCGCAGGCGACGTCAGTCCGGCTTCGCTTCGCCGTCATCGTCCTTGTCGAAGAATCCCTTGGACTGCATCGCCAGATGAACCTTGTTCTGGAACGTCGAATCGCGATCCAGCGCCAGCAGGCCGGCGCTATCGGCAATCGCTTCGCAGAGCGCGACGACCCACAAGCGATCGCTGCTGGCAAAATCCGACAACACGTAGCTGTGCACCAGTTCCTTGACGCCGGGATGGCCGATCCCCAGCCGCACGCGGCGGTAGTCGTTGCCGATATGCGCCGAGATCGAACGCAGGCCGTTGTGGCCGGCAATGCCGCCGCCGACCTTGACGCGCAGTTTCGCCGGCGGCAGTTCGAGCTCGTCGTGAAACACGGTGATCTCGCCGACGGGAAGCTTGAAGAAATTCGCGGCGTCCTGCACCGCGCGACCGGACTCGTTCATGAAGGTCGCGGGGCGCAGCAGCACGACGCGCTCGCGCTCGAGCGTGCCTTCCGACGTCTCTCCCTGAAAACGGCGGCGCCATAGTGCAAAACCATGACGCCGCGCGATTTCCTCAACGGCCATGAATCCGATATTGTGGCGGTTGTTCGCGTATTTCGCGCCGGGATTACCGAGACCAACAAAGAGTCGCATGACGCGGCATCCCGCGTCCGCTTACTTCTTCTTGTCGCCACCACCGGCAGGCGCCGCCTTGGCGCCCGCCGCCGGGGCCGCTGCAGCGCCCGCCGCAGGCGCGGCGGTTGCCGCCGCACCCGCCGCCGGAGCGGCACCGGGGGCCGCAGCCACAACCGGACCAGCCGCGGCAGCCGCCGCCGCTGCGGCCTTCTGCTCTTCGGCGTAGCCGGACGGCGGCACGATGGTCACCAGCGTGGCGTCTTCGCGCGCCAGCGACTTCACGCCCGGGGGCAGCTTGATGTCGGACAGATGCAGCGAGTAGCTGATTTCCAGTCCGCTGACATCGGCCTCGATGAATTGCGGAATGTTGTCGACCGAGCATTCGATGTCGATGGTGTGGGTGACGATGTTGACGGTGCCGCCGCGCTTGACGCCTGGCGCGGCTTCCGCGTTCTGCACGTGCAGGGGAACGCTGACACGGATGGTCGCGCCGTCGCCGAGCCGCATGAAATCGACATGCAGCGGGAAATCGCGCACGGCATCGAGATGGAAGTCGCGCGGGATCACGCGGTGCTTCTTGCCCTCCAGATCGATGTCGTAGATCGTGGTGAGGAACCGGCCGGCGAGAATGCGCTGGCGCAGGTCGGCATCGTCGACCGAAATGGTCACGGGGGGCTCGTTGTTGCCATAGATCACTCCGGGCACTCTGCCGGCGCGACGCTCTGCCCGGGCGGCCCCCTTGCCGCTCTTCGGACGTGCGGTCGCCTTCAATTCCTTGACGGTCGCCATTGTCTTAAGTCCTTGTTTTCCAAAAAGTTAAAGGCCGCATCGCGGCCCGTCCCGGTCCGACAGCAAGCCTCCAGGGGTGCGGGGGCTGCGGACGTGGCGGCGTTCTAGCCCCAAAGGCCGGAAATGACAAGGAAAGGCGGGGCTTTTTATGCGGGTTTTGAGGGCCGTTCCCTCCGACTCGTCATGCCCGGCCCTGTGCCGGGCAACCACGTCTTAGGCGGCTAAAGACGTGGATGGCCGGGACATGGCCCGGCCATGACGCCGATTACCCATTGTCGGGCGCCGATGGCGAAACGCCGAGCTTGGCTTCCAGGGCGGCGATGCGCGATTTCAGCGCCTCGTTTTCCTCGCGCGCGAGCCGCGCCATGTCCTTGACCGCCTCGAACTCCTCCCGCTTGACGATGTCGAGGTCGCGCAGGATGCGCTCGGCCTGGTTGCGCATCACCGAATCGACCTCGCGCTTGACACCCTGGGCAGCGCCCGCCGCGTCATTCATCAGGCGTCCGATCTCGTCGAAAAACCGATTGCTGTGGGTCATCGTTATGGAATCTCCCGGTCGGCGGCATGTGGATCGCACCCCCCACACAATGGCGATGCCGGCGTTGTGATTCAAGGCCGGATACCTTCCTACTGCCTTGATCGGCTTGTCATGTTCCGGTTTCCTTGCAATCGTATCGAACGCCCATACAAAGCCCAGAATCACAACAGGCAAAGAACAGCCAATGATCGACCGGCAGATCGAAATTCCCACCAGGGACGGCCTTACCACCACCTTCATCAGCCATCCCGAGCGCGGCGGTCCGCACCCCGTCATCCTGTTCTACATGGATGCGCCGGCGATCCGCGAGGAATTGCGCGACATGGCGCGCCGGCTCGCGACCTCGGGCTATTACGTGATGCTGCCCAATCTGTATTACCGCGCGGGCGTGATGGAGCTTGGGCCGTTGCCGGCGGACCCGGAGTCACCCGAGCGCAGGCGCATGTTCGAGCTGATGGCCTCGATCAACATCCCCCTGGTGATGGAGGATACAAGGGCGCTGCTCGCCTATGCCGCCGGTCAGACCGCCGCGCGCAAGGATCTCGTCGGTTCGGTTGGCTACTGCATGAGCGGCCGATATGCGATCAACGCAGCGACGCATTTTCCCGATCGGGTCAAGGCTGCAGCCTCGATCTACGGAACCCATCTTGCCACCGACCAGCCCGACAGCCCGCATCTTGCCGCGAGCAAGACCAGGGCCGAACTCTATTTCGGTTGCGCCGAGACCGACATCTACGCGCCGATGGAGTTGATCGAGAAGCTGAAACAGGCAATGCAGGGCGCCAACGCCGAAGTCGAGATTTATCCCGGCACCCATCACGGCTTCGCGTTTCCAAAGCGGCCGGTGTACGACCGCGACGCGGCGGAGCGGCATTGGGAGCGGCTGCTGGCGCTCTATCGCCGCAACCTCGCGGCCTAAGGATTCGATGCCCTTCCTCCTCATCGCCTTTCCGCTATTCGATCCGATCGCGATCTCGATCGGCCCAATCGCGATCCGCTGGTATGCACTCGCTTATATTGGCGGCATCGTGCTCGGGTGGATCTACGCCCGCGCGCTGATCAGGAATGACGGGCTGTGGGCCGGACCGGCGCCGATCACGCCGCTGCAATTCGACGATTTCATCCTGTGGGTCACCATCGGCATCATCCTTGGCGGACGCACCGGCTACGTGCTGTTCTACAATCTGCCGTTCTTCGTCGCTCATCCGGCCGAGATATTCGAACTCTGGAAAGGCGGCATGTCGTTTCATGGCGGCTTCCTCGGCTGCGTTGCCGCGGTGATGCTGTTTTGCCGCCAGAACAACCTGTCGATCCTGTCGCTCGGCGACATCACCACCGCCGTCGGACCGATCGGACTGTTCCTCGGCCGGCTGGCCAATTTCGTCAACAGCGAGTTATGGGGCCGGCCGGCCGACCCGAGCCTGCCCTGGGCCATGGTGTTCCCCAATGGCGGGCCGCTGCCGCGGCATCCGAGCCAGTTGTACGAGGCGGGGCTCGAGGGCGTCGTGCTGTTTACGATCCTCGCCATCATGATCCGCTGCGGTGCCCTGAAACGGCCCGGGCTGATCCTCGGCAGCTTCATCGCGCTGTATGGCTGTGCGCGGATCACCGGCGAGTTGTTCCGCGAACCCGACCCGCAGCTTGGATTTTTGTGGCGCGGGCTGACCATGGGCATGCTGCTGTCAGTGCCGATGGTCATTGCAGGAGTGGTCATTGTCGTGCTGGCATGGCGCCGCAAGATGCCGAAGCCCGAATCGAACCCCGCGGAAAGCGCGCCGTGACCGAGACTTCGCCGCTACTCGCCGAATTCAGGAGGCTGATCAGGTCGTCGGGGCCGATGCCGGTCTGGCGCTACATGGACCTGTGCCTGACGCATCCCGACTACGGCTATTACGTTTCGCGCGATCCGCTCGGACGCGAGGGCGATTTCACCACCGCGCCCGAAGTGAGCCAGATGTTCGGCGAATTGCTCGGGCTGTGGACCGCCTCGGTGTGGAAGGCGATGGGGTCGCCGTCCTTGCTGAGGCTGATCGAACTCGGGCCCGGCCGCGGCACCATGATGGCGGATGCGTTGCGCGCGCTGCGGGTGCTGCCGCCGCTTTACCAGGCGCTCAGCGTCCATCTGATCGAAATCAACCCGGTGCTGCGCGAGAAACAGAAGGCGACGCTGTCGGGCGTGCGCAACCTCGCCTGGCATGCCCACATCGACGAGGTGCCGAGCGGTGCCGCGGTCGTTCTCGCCAATGAATATTTCGACGTGCTGCCGATCCACCAGGTGGTCAGGCGCGAGACCGGCTGGCACGAGCGCACCATCGAGATCGATGGCGACGGCAGTCTGGCATTCGGCGTCGCGCCCGAACCGATGCCGCGCTTCGAGGTGCTGCTGCCGCCTTTGGTGCGCGCCGCGCCGGTCGGTGCCGTGTTCGAATGGCGGCCCGACGCCGAGGTGATGAAGATCGCGAGCCGCGTCCGCGATCAGGGCGGCGCGGCCTTGATCATCGATTACGGCCATTTGCGCAGCGACGCCGGCGATACCTTTCAGGCAATCGCCCGCCACAGCTTTGCCGATCCCCTCAAGAACCCCGGCCAGGCCGACGTCACCGCGCATGTCGATTTTCAGGCGCTGGCGCGCGCCGCCGAGGATGTCGGCGCCCGCGTCCACGGCCCGGTGGCGCAGGGCGAGTTTCTCACGCGGCTCGGTATTGAAACACGCGCGGTCACCCTGATGGCCAAGACGACGCCCGAGGTTTCCGACGATATTGCCGGCGGCCTGAAGCGGTTGACCGGAACTGGCCGCGGCGGCATGGGATCGATGTTCAAGGTGGTCGCGATCTCCGCGCCCGGCCTCACCACATTGGCGGGGCTGAGCGACGAGACCGAGGATCTGGAGGCCGAAACGCCGTGACGCTGGGATCCCCGCTGCTCTCGGCCATTCCCGGCCTGCGCCACGCTTTCTTTGCCCGCGACGGCGGCGTGTCGGACGGCGTCTATGCCAGCCTCAATGCCGGCATCGGCTCGCACGATGATCCGGCCCATGTCGCGGAAAATCGCCGCCGGATGGCAGAACAGATGGGCGTTGCGCCGGGCCATTTCCTCACGCTGTTCCAGACCCACTCGCCCGATACCGTGGTGGCCACCGGGCCGTGGCAGGGCACGTCGCGGCCTCGCGGGGACGCCATTGTGACGCGGACCGCAGGCCTCGCGATCGGCGTCACCGCGGCCGACTGCGGACCGATCCTGTTGGTCGACCCCACCGCGCGCGTGATCGGCGCCGCCCATGCGGGCTGGAAGGGCGCGTTGACGGGCATTCTGGAATCCACCATTGCGGCGATGGAAGCCCTCGGCGCCGAACGCAGCGGCACCGTCGCTGCGATCGGGCCGCTGATCCGCCAGCACAGCTATGAGGTGGGCGACGAATTCGTCGAGCGATTCATCGCGGCCGATGCGGAGAATGCACTGTACTTCATTGCCTCGGCGCGCGAGGGCCATGCCATGTTCGATCTCGCCGGCTTTATCCGGATGCGGCTCGAGAATGCCGGGGTGCTGATGATTGACGATGTCGGCGTCGACACCTATTCCGACCCACGCTTCTACAGCTACCGCCGCTCGGTGCATCGGAACGAGCCGGATTACGGCCGTCACGTCCATGCGATTGTTCTGGAAGCCTGACTTCGACGGAAGTGCTTCAGCCCGAACGGCCCACTTTGTCAGGTTATCCTTTCAACCCTGCCAGGCTTCACTCGGCAACACCTTGCCGAAGGCCGCGTTGAATATCGCGATGTGCCCAAGCTCCTCACTCAGCTGCGTTGGATTCACCAGATACGACCGCGCGAGTGAATTCCTCGCGCGCCCGCTCGAAGCGCCCGTATCGCAGCGCCAGCGTCGGCAAGACAAGAAGGTTGAGCGCCATGGATGTCAAAAGGCCGCCCAGGATGACGATCGCCATCGGCCCCTGAATTTCTCGGCCGGGATCGTTCATGCCGATAGCGAGCGGCAGGATGCCGAGCCCGGTCACGATCGATGTCATAAGGATAGGCGCGAGCCGGTCGGCCGCTCCCGCGACCGCGGTCTCCAGCCCCCATGGGCTGCCCTCGACGTCAACAAGATGCTCGTAATGAGCAATCATCAGGATCGAGTTGCGGAGGCTGATGCCGAAAAGCGTAACGAACCCGACCATGCCACCCAGGGTCAGTACCCCGCCGGTTGCAAATACAGCCAGCACGCCTCCGACCAAGGCAAACGGCAGGTTCGCCAGAACCAACAGCAGATTGCGCCAATTGCGCGCGACGATAGACAGCAAAAGAGTGATGCCGATGGCCGCGATTAACGAATTGACCAGGAGGTCGCGCTGGGATCGCGATTCTGCCTCCGCCGCCCCGGCGAACTGGATGTAAGTTCCAGCCGGGAGTTCGACCTTGGCGCGGATGAGGGCTTTTGCGGCTTTGACGAAGGAAATGAGATCGGTCCCGGCAACATTGGCGGTCACCGTCTGCACGCGACGCCCTCCCTCGTGCAGCACCTGATAGCGTCCCGAAGTCTGATAAATATCCGCGACCTGCTTGAGCAGAACA
>JBDTKD010000257.1:0-3256 GCA_039935515.1 Bradyrhizobium sp. | reverse complement strand
TGGTTTCAGTCGCGCTACGACAAGATGGGCCCCGGCGGCACCGGCGCCGACTACATCAATTGCCCGATGACCAAGGAGCAATATGACGGTTTTGTTGACGCGCTGATCGCAGGCGAAAAGACCGACTTCAAGGAGTGGGAAACCAATACCCCCTACTTCGACGGCTGCCTGCCGATCGAGGTGATGGCCGAGCGCGGCCGCGAGACGCTCCGCCATGGTCCAATGAAGCCGGTCGGGCTCACCAACCCGCACCAGCCGACCGTGAAGGCCTACGCCATCGTGCAGCTTCGCCAGGACAACAGTCTCGGCACGCTCTACAACATGGTCGGTTTCCAGACCAAGCTGAAGCACGGCGCCCAGCAGCGCGTCTTCCGAACCATCCCGGGGCTGGAACAGGCCGAATTCGCCCGGCTCGGCGGCCTGCATCGCAACACCTTCCTGAATTCGCCAAAGCTGCTCGATCGGCAATTGCGGCTGCGGGCGCAGCCGCGACTGCGTTTCGCTGGCCAGATGACGGGCTGCGAGGGCTATGTGGAGTCCGCCTCAATCGGCCTGATTGCAGGACTGTATGCCGCGGCCGAAGCGCGCGCCGAGGCGCTGGAACCGCCGCCGCCGACGACTGCACTCGGCGCCCTGCTTGGCCACATCACCGGCGGCCATATCGAAACCATCGACGCCGGCCCGAGCTCGTTCCAGCCGATGAACATCAATTTCGGGCTGTTTCCGCCACTCGCCAGTCCCCCCACCCGAAAGCCCGATGGTAGCCGTCTGCGCGGCAACGAAAAGACGGTGGCGAAGAAACAGGCGATCAGCGCCCGCGCGCTGGCCGATCTCGATCGATGGATTGCCGACGGCCTGCATATCCCGGCGGCGGCGTGAGTCCTCCATGAGTCTGCCCAAAGACGACGCCGCTGTTCTGTCGGCGCAATGGACCGATGGCGTGCTGCTCAAGCGCGATGTGTTTTCCACGGTCGAGCGCGGCCGCTTTCGCGGCGAGGGCGGCGAGGTCGACGCGGTGTTGCGGCGGCTCGACCAGGTGCCATGGTGGTCCTACCTTCCGGCGCGCCATCTGTTCGCGCGTGAGCGCCACGCCCTTGCCAAGGCGCGCGGCCTGCGGGTAGGGCCTGAGCTGTTATGGGCCGGCCGCCAAGCGCTGGTGCGCGGCTTCATCGATGGCGTTGCGCTGCATCTCGCCAAGCCAGTGGGCGACGTCGCCTATTTCCGTTCCGCCAAGCAGGCCCTGCGCACGCTGCACCGCGCCGGCATCTGCCACAACGATCTCGCCAAGGAACAGAACTGGCTGCGCGGCAGCGATGGGCGTGCCTATCTGACGGATTTCCAGCTCGCCGCCTGCTTCAAGACGCGAAGCCGGCTGTTCCGCATCGCCGCCTACGAGGATCTGCGGCACCTGCTCAAGCACAAGCGCAGCTACGCGCCGGACGCGCTGACCGCGTCGGAGCGCAAGATCCTCGCGCGCAAATCACTGGTCGCCAGCGTCTGGCTTGCGACCGGCAAGAAGGTCTACCGCGCCGTCACCCGCGGCCTGTTCAACTTCACCGATCGCGAAGGCGGCGGCCGGCGGCTGGTCAATGACGCCCCGGTGCTGATTGACCTGATCCGGAGGAATCCCGCCGTCCGCGATACCGCGATCGTCGCGTTCGCCGACCGGCGCACCGGCGTCGGGCTTTATGCCTTTGTCGAAGCCGACCGGACGGCGCTCGAAGCGCAGCTGCGCGACGAACTCAACGCCGCCAGGGGCCCCAAGCCGCCGGAGCATATCCAGGTAGTACAGGCGCTGCCCCGCGACAGCGCCGGCAAGCCGCGCACAGAAATCCTGCAACTGGTAGCGATGAACCAGCTCGATTTGATCGAGCCGATGATGACCAGCGACACCGACCGCGCGTTTCTGAAAAATATCCTGGAATCCCGCAAGAATTTGCGGGACCGGTTCAATTTTGAAGCAGAAACCTGAGCACCGGCGTTGCCCTGTCATTCCGGGGCGACGCGCAAGCGTCGAGCCCGGAATCCATAACCACGATCGGGAGTATGGATTCCGGGCTCGCGCCAAGAGGCGCGCCCCGGAATGACGAGACACCCGATCGATTGCTTCGGTTCGATCAGGCCCGGAACAGCCGCGACCGCGATGCCCGCCACAGCGTCCAGAGCGTCGCCAGCCTCGACGCAGGACGGGGCTGGAACGGATCGCGGTCGGCGCGCGACATCGGCTTCAATTCGCGCCCGACCAGCGCCAGCGGCAGGAATGCCGGCCTGACCTCCGGCGGCATGCCTGCGAGCAGTGAGCGCGCGGTCGTCTCGTGGGCGGCGGCTTCGCCGATCAGCTGATCCAGCGCCGCACGCAGCTTCGGGGTTTGCCGGCCGGCAAACAGCTCCTCGATCGCGCTGCCATGGCTCTCCAGCAGTTGCAGCGGCACGAACAGCTGACGCCGCGCCGCATCGTGCGGCAACGCCGCGACCACCTGCGCGATGCCCTGCGCCAGTCCGGCGTGGCGTGCGAGATGCTCGATCTCGCCGGATTGCCAGCCGGCCATCTGTGCGGCGAGAGCGAACAGCGCGGCCGAGGTCTCGTTGAGGTATCCTTCGAGCGCCGAAAGGGTCGGCATCGGATCGTTGTAAAGATCGAACTGATGCTCTTCGACCAGCCGCGACAACCGCTCGATCGGCAAATCCCAGCTGCGGATCGCCAGCAGCAATTCCGCCGCCACCGGATTGCCCTCGACACCGCCATGTCCGGCGCCGGCGAGCATGTCGCTCCACCATTGCAGGCGGATCTCGCCCGGCAGCGGCTGGCTCACCTGGTCGCGGACGCGGGAAATCTCGACATTGAAGGCATACAGCGCGAGCAAGCCGCGGCGCAGCGCTGCCGGCACAAACAGCGTGGCGGCATAACGGGCAAAATCATGCGTCCGCACCAGTTCGGCGCAGAACTCCGCCGACCGGCCGGCCTGGTCGGTGACGCTCATGGCACCGCAATCAGGGCCGCCGCGACCCGCCTCCGCTCGCCCATCATGATGTTGTAGGTGCGGATCGCAGCACCGGTCTGCATGGTATCGAGCCCTACCCCCACTGCGCGGAGCGCTTGGCGGAGCTCGGACGGAGCAAGCCAGACGTCGGTGCCGGTGCCGATGATCAGGGTATCGATGGCTTTGGCCGAGGCGAATACGCGGTCCAGCGAGGCCTTGTCGATCTGCTCCGGCGCGGCGACCGGCCAGGCCCAGATCGCCTCCGGCAGGCACAG
>JBDTKD010000256.1:0-4345 GCA_039935515.1 Bradyrhizobium sp. | reverse complement strand
AAGGAGCTGAAGAAGTCCGGCGTGTTCCTGGTCCCGGGATTCGCCAAGTTCGTCGTGATCAAGAAGCCGGCCACCAAGGCGCGGCAAGGCACCAATCCATTCACGGGCGAGGCGATGACGTTCAAGGCCAAGCCGGCCCGAAAGATCGTCAGGGCACGCCCGGTCAAGGCGGCAAAAGACGCGGTATAGATGTTGAAAGGCCCCCAGCGGGGCCTTTTGGCATTGGGGGGATGCCCGGTCGGGATGGATTGGCGGCAGGTTTTCGGCCGTCCGTCATCGCGATCTTGCGGGGCTGCAGGCCGCGTTCGTCTCGGCGGATTTCCACCGTGTCATTCCCCCCGCGTCAACGACCCGCCCGATCCCGTCCGCCAGGGACGAATTGTCCAGCGGCATATTTGCGCCTGCGGTTCCGCCAACATGACCGCCGCGCCGGGCGCTCGACCGCCATTTTTGTGCTAGCAAGCCTCGGCTCACAGGCGTGAGCTGGGGGGCGCGCAGTGCAGCACAACCTGCCCCGACAGCAAGTTCGGTCGGTAATGGATGTCGGCAATCAGGCTTGATCGGGTGGTCAAGAGTTGGGGTTCGGCCCGCGCGGTCGATGGGATCAGCCTCGAGGCGGATGAAGGCTCGCTGCTGGTGCTGCTCGGCCGTCGGGCTGCGGCAAATCGACAACCCTGCGGCTGATCGCCGGCCTGGAGCAGCCTGACAGTGGGACGGTCACGATCGCCGGGGTCGATGTCACGCATCTGACACCTGCCCAGCGCAAGATCGCGATGGTATTCCAATCCTATGCGTTATTTCCCCACCTCAGCGTGGCGGAAAACATCGTGTTCGGCTTGCGGGTGCGCCGGGTATCGCGGGCCGAGCGCGACTCGCGTCTGAAGCGGGTCGCCGATATTGTCGGCCTTGGCCAGTTGCTGGACCGCAAGCCCGCGCAATTGTCCGGCGGTCAACGCCAGCGGGTGGCGCTGGGACGCGCCATCATCGCCGAAGCCCGGCTTTGTCTGATGGATGAACCATTGTCCGATCTGGATGCCAAGCTGCGCCATGAAATGCGAACCGAGATTCGTCCCGAGCATATCCGCATCGTGTCGCAAGACGGTCGTCCGGCGCGCGTCAAGAGCGTCGAGCATCTTGGCGCTGACAGCATCGTACTTTGCGAGATCGAGGGTCAGCCGATTTCGGTGCGCCAGGACGGCTTCAGCAAGGCGGAGCCGGGCGACAAGATCCGGCTGTCGTGGGCAGCAGGTGACGAGCATCGGTTCGATGCGCCATTTTTCTGCTGCGGCAGACCTTCAAGAGCATCCCGCAGGAACTGGTCGATGCGGCGCGGGTCGAAGGCGCCGGTCCGTTGCAGGTGCTGTGGCGGGTCTACATTCCGCTCGCCCGGCCGAGCTATATTGCCTTCGGCCTGGTTTCGGTCAGCTATCACTGGAACAATTTCCTTTGGCCGTTGATCGTCACCAATTCGGTGGGAAGCCGGCCGCTGACCGTCGGCCTTGCGGTGTTTGGCGCGCCCGAGACCGGCGTCGACTGGTCGATCATTTGCGCCGCGACAGTCATGACCATGGCGCCGCTCCTGATCGCGTTTCTGCTGTTCCAGCGGCAATTCGTGCAGTCCTTCATGCGCGCGGACATTCGCTGATGCGGCTCGTGACATGGAACATTATCCGTCATCGCCCGCGGAAGCGGGCGATCCAGTAATCCGCGGCGTCCGTGATCAAACCGAAAGGCCGCGGCGTACTGGATTCCCGCGTCCGCGGGAATGACAGGGAAGGGTGTGGCTACTTACGTCTTCTGGCCGTAGTTCAGCAGTCCGCCGCTGCTCTTTGGCGGGTGGGCGCGCAGGCCTTCCTCGTTGGGCTCGGTGCCCCAGCCGGGCCGGTCCGGTATGACGAGATGACCGTCCTCGATATCGGGCACGTGGGTGAAGAGCTCGTGGTCCCACGCGAGGCGGTCGATGTCGGTCTCCATGATGCGCAGGTTCGGCACTGCTGCGCTGAAATGCGCGTTCATCATGGTGCAGAGGTGCCCGTAGAAATTATGCGGCGCGACGTTGACCTCGCAGGCCTCGGCGGCTGCGGCGATCTTCATCGACTGCCATACCCCGTTCCACGGCGTGTCGATGATGGCGACATCGACCGCCTGTTCGCGAAAATAGGGCAGGAATTCGCGCAAGCCGGTCAGCGTCTCGCAGGATGAAATCGGGTGCGGGCTCTGGCGCCTGATATAGCCCAGCGCCTCGGGACTGAAGCTGTCGATCTCGACCCAGAACATGTCGAGATCAGCGATCTCGCGCAGAATCCTGAGATAACCTTCGGTCTTGGCGTTGAAGTTGAGGTCGAGCAGGATGTCGAGATCGGGTCCGGCCCCGTCGCGGATGGCTTCGAGATGCATGCGCAGATCGCGCAGCACCTTGCGGTCGACATTGATACCCGGCTCGAACGGCGCTCCAAATCCGGGCCGCCAGCCCCGCGGCTTGCCGGCGTCGTAGCTGAAGATGTTGGTCTTCAGCGCGGTGAACTTCTTCTCCCGCACCTCGCGTCCGATCGCCTTCACGCCATCGAGATTGGTGATCGGCGGCTTGTACCAGGTGGGATGATTGATCCGCCAGGTGGCGCAATGCGACCAGTAGACGCGGATGCGGTCGCGAATCTTGCCACCGAGCAATTCATAGCAGGGCACGCCGAGCACCTTGCCCTTGACATCGAGCAGGGCGTTTTCGATTGCGGCGAGCGCCTGGGCGATGACGCCGCCGGTACTGGGACGGGTCGCCGCGAATAGCTCGGCATGAATTCGCTCGTGCTGAAGCGCGTTCTGTCCGACCACGCGCGGCGAAAGCCGCTGGATCGCCGCGCCGAGGCCGGGAGAGCCGAAGCCTTCGTCGAATTCGCTCCAGCCAATCACACCGTCTTCCGTGGTGATCTTGACGAAATGGTAGTTTCTCCAGCCGGCATCGCACGCAAGCGTCTCAACGCTTCGTACCTTCGATGGCTTGGTCATGGCGTTCCCTTCGGCCGAATTCGCTCGAATTATTTGCGGCAGCGATACCACACGCCGTCATTTCCCTGGAAGTGGCCGCGTTCCGGGCTGCGGACACGATACTGCCGGGTGCAATAGATCGGGCCAAACTGCGATCCGCCCGATGGCGTCGAGCCGAATATCCCGGCTGCGCCGAGCCACGCGGCGGCGGGATTGGCGGCAAAATCGCCAGGAAAGAAGCCGTTGGCCGGGAAGTCGCGGACGTCGTCGCGGCCATCATAATACCAGGCGGTCGGCGGCAGATCCCTGCGCAGGAGCGGCTCGTGGGCGCGTTGCGCCAGCGCCGGCGCCACGGCTGTTGACGCAAGGACCGTTGCAGCCGTGAGCAGGAATCCCAGCTTGCCCATGCCGGTGTTCTCGGTCCTGGCGATCAGTTGCAACATGGCCGGCTCGTCCCCCAATCGCCTTTCCAGCCGTCAAGCCTGCCGCGCCGGAATTGCAGATAGAGTCCGTCCCTTCGATCCGACAGGGCGCTGCCTTTGACGTTGGGCAGGGCGAGAAACATCTCATTGCCGGGACGGCCTCTGACATAGATCAGCGCCGCACCCAGCGCCAGCGAGGCCTCTTGCTTGTTCATGCCGAATGTCAGCGGCGTATTGTTGCCCTGCTGCGCCTGCGCAGGCCATCCCATGCCGGCCATCATCACGGTCAGGACTGCTGCGGTGCCGAACACCCATCCTCGCATGGCAAAGCTCTTCACGGTTGCGGCTGCGGTTGCAGCGAGGACAGCTTGCCGTCCGGGGTCCACCCGCCGCCGAGCGCCTGGAACAGGCTGCTGGCGGCCAACAGCTTGGTCAGGCGAACCTGCGCTAGCGTGTTCTCGGCGATGAGCAGGGTTTGCTGGGTTTGCAGCACCGTGATCAGGTTGACGGTGCCGGCCCGCAATTGGGTTTCCGAGACATCGAAGGCCTTGCGCGAATTGTTCACGGCTTCGATCTGCAACCGCTCCTGCCGGGTAAATTGCGCCAGCGCGACCAGCGCCTTCTCGACATCGGCGAACGCCGACAGCACCGCCTTGCGGTAGGCCTGCAGGTTCTGCAGTTGCACGCCCTTGGCCTGCTTGAGCTGGCTCTCGAGCAGGAAGCCGTCGAAGATCGGCTGCGTCAGCCCGGCGGCCAGCGTGTAGAACCAGGCGCCCGGACCGAACAGCGACGCCAGGGCCGCGCTTTGCACCCCGGTGGTCCCGGTGAGCTGGATCTGCGGGAAGAAGGCGGCGCGCGCCGCTTCGACACTGAAGTTGGAGGAAGCGAGCTGCGCCTCGGCCTGCCGGATGTCCGGCCGCTGGTAGAGCAGTTCGGACGGC
>JBDTKD010000255.1:0-4370 GCA_039935515.1 Bradyrhizobium sp. | reverse complement strand
TCGTTCCGGCCATCGCGCTGCTGGCGAGCATCGTGCCCGCGCAGGCGGATCTCAAACTCTGCAACCGCATGAGTTATGTGGTCGAGGCCGCCATCGGCATTGACGACAAGGCGGCGACGGCGACGCGCGGATGGTTTCGCATCGATCCGGCGACCTGCCGCGTCGTGGTCCAGGGCACGCTGACCGCCGACCGCATTCTGCTTAACGCCCGCGCGCTTGGCGTCTACGGCGCGTCCCCGATCCCGCAGAACGGCCGCGACACGCTGTGCGTGGCCGCTGACAATTTCGTCATTGCCGCGGCGCGCCAGTGCCGCGCCGGGCAGACGCCTGCACCCTTTACCCAGATCACCCCGACCCAGACCGACGACGGCAATCTGGTGGCCTATCTTGCCGAAGACAGCGAATATGACGACGAGCAGGCACGGCTCGCCGGCATTCAGCGGCTGCTTGTTATCGCGGGCTATGACGCCGCGCCGATCGACGGCGTCGATGGCCCGAAAACCCAAGCCGCGCTGGCGGCGTTCCTGAAAAGCCGCGGGCTGGCGCCCGATATCGTGCAGGCGCCGAACTTCTTTGCGACCATGATCGACGCGGTGCAGTCGCCATCCGCTACCGGCCTGACCTGGTGCAACGATACCCCGCACAAGATCATGGCCGCGATCGGCACCGACGACGGCAAGACCGTCATCAGCCGCGGCTGGTATCACATCGATCCCGGCAAATGCCTGCATCCGGATGTGGTCGGCCAACCCCGGCAGATATTCAGCTTCGCCGAGGCCGTCGACGCCGACAACCGCACCATCATGCTTAAGGACAAGGCGCTGAACTGGGGCGGCAGCACCCCGCTCTGCACGCGCGAGAGCAAGTTCGAGATCAATGATCAGGCCGACTGCGGCAGCCGCGGCCTCACCGCCACCGGTTTTGCCGCGGTCAACATCAGCAGCGGCGGCGGCAGGACGCTGCGGTTTGCGACCCCGTGATGAAATCCGACCGCAGCTTCACCGACATCGATACCTGGGTATTCGATCTCGACAACACGCTCTACCCGCATCACGTCAACCTCTGGCAGCAGGTCGACCGGCGGATCGGCGAATTCGTCGGCGCCTATCTCAAGGTATCCGCGGAGGAAGCCCGCCGGATCCAGAAGGACTACTACCGTCGCTACGGCACGACCATGCGCGGCATGATGACCGAGCACGGCGTCCGCGCCGACGATTTTCTCACCTATGTGCATCAGATCGATCATTCGCCGCTGCAGCCGAATCCGGCGATGGGTGCGGCGATCGCAAGGCTTCCGGGCCGCAAGCTGATCCTGACCAATGGCTCGACCGACCATGCCGACAAGGTGTTGCAGCGGCTCGGCATTGGTGCGCATTTCGAGGCGGTGTTCGACATCATCGCCGCCGAGCTCGAACCGAAGCCGGCGCCGCAGACCTATCAGAAATTCTTGCGACTTCACGGCGTCGATCCCGTGAGATCGGCGATGTTCGAGGATCTGGCCCGCAACCTGGCAGTACCGCACCGGCTCGGCATGACGACGGTGCTGGTGGTGCCGGACGGCAGCACCGAGGTCGTGCGCGAGGCGTGGGAGCTGGAAGGCCGGGATGCGGTCCATGTCGATCATGTCACCGATGATCTGACCGGATTTCTGCAGAAACTGGCCGCCGGCTAACGGTCATGCCGCGCGAAAGCGGGGCATCCAGTACGCCACGGCCTCGAAATAACCCTCTCATGCCACCGACTACTGGATCATCCGCTTTCGCGGATGATGACAACTAAACTCGACGGGGCGCTGGCGGTCTTGACTCTCCGGTCCCAAATTCCGACAAAAGCCCCTCGCCTGTCCAACCCAATTCCTCAAGGAAGTCTCGATGTCGCTCGCCTCGCTCGAATCCACCGTCAACGCCGCGTTCGACGCCCGCGATGGCATCTCGACCGCGACCAAAGGGGAAGTCCGCGAAGCGGTGGATGACGCGCTGGAGCTGCTCGACAAGGGCAACGCACGCGTGGCCGAGCGCGAGGCCGGCGGCAAGTGGAAGGTCAATCAATGGCTGAAGAAGGCGGTGCTGCTGTCGTTCCGCCTCAACGACATGAGCGCGATTCCCGGCGGCCCCGGCAAGGCCTCGTGGTGGGACAAGGTGCCGTCGAAATTCGACGGCTGGGGCGAAAACCGGTTTCGCGATGCTGGTTTTCGCGCCGTTCCCGGTGCCATCGTCCGCCGTTCCGCCTTCATCGCCAGGAACGTCGTGCTGATGCCATCCTTTGTCAATCTCGGCGCCTATGTCGATGAAAGCACCATGATCGACACCTGGTCGACCGTCGGTTCCTGCGCCCAGATCGGCAAGCGCGTACACATTTCCGGCGGGGTCGGCATCGGCGGCGTGCTCGAGCCGTTGCAGGCCGAGCCCGTGATCATCGAGGACGATTGCTTTATCGGCGCGCGATCGGAAGTCGCCGAGGGCGTGATCGTGCGCAAGGGTGCGGTACTGGCGATGGGGGTGTTTCTCGGCGCCTCCACCAAGATCGTCGACCGTGACAGCGGCGAGACTTTTGTCGGCGAGGTCCCGGAATATGCGGTGGTGGTGCCTGGCACGTTGCCGGCAAGACCGCTGAAGAACGGCCAGCCGGGGCCCTCCACCGCCTGCGCGGTGATCGTCAAGCGGGTCGACGAACGCACCCGCGCCAAAACCAGCATCAACGAGTTGCTGCGGGACTGAGAGCTGGCAAGCGATGACCGATGCTGTTTCCATCGCCCGCGATCTCGTGCGCTGTCCTTCGGTCACGCCGGCCGATGCCGGCGCGCTTGCGGTGCTCGAGAATATCCTGAAAGCGGCCGGCTTCGCGATCCATCGCGTCACCTTCAGCGAACCCGGCGCCGCCGATATCGACAACCTGTATGCCCGGATCGGCACCACTGCGCCGCATATCAGCTTTGCCGGCCATACCGACGTGGTGCCGGCGGGCGATGAGGCCGCATGGACCCATGGCGCGTTCGCGGGCGAGGTGAGGGACGGCTTTCTCTACGGACGCGGCGCCGTCGACATGAAAGGCGGGATCGCCTGCAGCGTGGCGGCCGTGCTCGACCATCTCGCCGCCCATGGCGGCAAGCCGCGCGCCGATGGCCTGGGCTCGATCTCGTTTCTGATCACCGGCGACGAGGAAGGCATCGCGGTCAACGGCACCGTCAAGCTGCTGCAATGGGTGGCGCAGCGCGGTGAGACATTCGACCATTGCGTGCTCGGAGAGCCGAGCAATGTCGAAACGCTCGGCGACTGCATCAAGGTCGGCCGCCGCGGATCATTGTCGGGCACGCTGGTTGTCGATGGCGTTCAGGGCCACGTTGCCTATCCGCATCGCGCGTCAAATCCGGTGCCGGACATCTCGGCGTTGATCGTGGCGCTCAGCAGCGAGCCGCTCGATCACGGCAGCGCCCAGTTCCAGGCATCGAACCTCGAATTCACTTCGGTCGATGTCGGCAACACCGCCGGCAATGTCATCCCGGCGCAGGCGCGCGCGAAATTCAACATCCGCTTCAACGACTGCCACACCCAGGAGACGCTGCGGGCGCTGGTCGAGCAGCGCATGGCACAGGCGGCCGGCAACCGGGTGCGCGCCTGCATCGTGTGGGAACCCTCCAACTCAAACGTGTTCGTGACAAAACCCGGCCCCTTCACCGATCTGGCGGTTGCCGCGATCGAGGAAGTCACCGGCCGCAAACCGGAACTCAGCACCAGCGGCGGCACCTCGGATGCTCGCTTTATTGCGAGCTATTGCCCGGTGATCGAGTTCGGGCTGGTCGGGCAGACCATGCACCAGGTCGACGAGCGCACGCCGGTGTCCGATCTGGAGAAGCTGACCAAAATCTATCGCGGCGTACTGGATCGCTATTTTGCCTGATTGAAAGCCGTTCAGCCGGTCTAAAGCGTTTTTCGGTTCACTCGAATCATTGTCGACTCCCGAGGCCTCGTGGTTCGAGACGCCGCGCAAGGCGCGGCTCCTCACCATGAGGGTCTCACTCCTCATCCTAAGGAGCATCGCGAAGCGACGCGTCTCGAAGGATGAAGCCATTGAGGTCGAAATTGCGCTAGCTGGACTAATAATCCACCCGCACCAGATAGAGCCCGTCCGGTGGCGCGACCGGACCGCAGGCGGCGCGATCGCGCGCGGACAGTGCCGCCGCGAGGTCGTCGGCATTCCAGCGCCCCTCACCAACCCAGACCAGCGATCCCACCATCGAGCGGACCTGGCTGTGCAGAAACGAGCGCGCCGAGGTCATGATGTTGACGGCGTCGCCCTCTCGGATGACAGCGAGCCGGTCGAGGGTTTTCTGTGGCGACTTCGCCTGGCATTCGCTATCTCGAAACGTGGTG
>JBDTKD010000254.1:0-6379 GCA_039935515.1 Bradyrhizobium sp. | reverse complement strand
TGCCACCGCGTCGTGATCGCTGAACGGCAGGATGCGGTCGCCGACGATCTGTCCGGTCTCGTGGCCCTTGCCGGCAATCAGCAGCGCATCGCCCGGCTCGAGGCCGGCAATCGCGGTTCGGATCGCCTCGGCGCGGTCGCCGATGTCGGTTGCGCCCCTGGCCGCGCTCAGGATCGCCGAGCGGATCAGAGCGGGGTCCTCGCTGCGCGGATTATCGTCGGTAATGATGACGCAGTCGGCATTGTCAGCGGCAATCGCGCCCATCAGCGGACGCTTGCCGGCGTCGCGGTCGCCGCCGGCGCCGAACACCACGACAAGCCGGCGTTTCGCGTAAGGCCGCAAGGCCTGCAGCGCCTTCGCCAGCGCGTCGGGTTTGTGGGCGTAATCGACAAAGATCGGCGCGCCGTTGTGTTCGCCGACCCGTTCCAGCCGGCCCTTGGCGCCTTCGAGATTTTCGAGTGCGGCAAACACCGCTTGCGGCGCGCTGCCGGTACCGATGGCGAGGCCGGCCGCGACCAGCGCATTCTCGATCTGGAATTCACCGACCAGCGGCAGCCGCACCGACTGTCTGCGTCCGCGATGTTCGAGCGCAAGTTTCTGCGAAAAGCCGTCGATTTCCGCCGCCAGCAGCCGAATGCCTTCGCCGGCGCCGGCGCCCCTGGTTCCGACCGTGACGATCCGCAGACCTCGCGCCTGCGCCGCATCGATCGCGGCCCGGGAACAATCGTGATCGGCGGAGATCACCGCAGCGCCCTCCGCCGTGACGAGATCGCAGAACAGCCGCAGCTTGGCGGCAAGATAATGCGCGACGTCGGGATGATAGTCCATGTGATCGCGCGACAGGTTGGTGAAGCCGCCGGCGCCGATCCGGACGCCGTCCAGCCGGTACTGGTCGAGCCCATGCGACGACGCCTCGAGCGCCAGATGGGTGACGCCATCGGTCGCGATTTCATCGAGCTGGCGGTGCAGCGCAATCGGATCCGGCGTCGTCAGCGATCCGTAGACGGTCCGCTTTGGCGACACCAGCCCGATGGTGCCGATGCTGGCCGAAGCATGGTCGAGCGCCTGCCAGATCTGCCGGGTGAAGGCCGCGACCGAGGTCTTGCCGCTGGTGCCGGTGACGGCCGCGATGGTCTCGGGCTGCCGCGGATAAAATCGCGCCGCGGCGAGCGCCAGTGCCCGGCGTGGATTCGGCGTGCCGACAAAAGGCACCGGCCGGTCGCCTGGCGGGGTATGATCGCCCACGATTGCCACCGCGCCGGAGGCCATGGCCTGATCGATAAAATGCGCGCCGTCGGTCCTGCTGCCGGCAAGCGCAAAGAACACATCGCCGGGCTTCACCGCACGGCTGTCGACGGCGAGACCCGTCACCACGACCGCTTCCGCCCGCGGGTCAATGGCGGCATCGTCGCCGAGCAGGTCGCGGAGCTTCATGAATCTTCCAGTCCAGACTCGCGCGGGAACTTCAAATCGACGGCATCATTACGCCTTACTGGCTTGTCTTCGATGCCGCAAGAATAAGGCGGTCGGGCGGCGGCAGGTCGAACCGCGGCTCGATCCCGAGCAGCGGCGCGATCCGGGCGATTACATTGCCGCCGGTGGGCACCGCGTTCCAGCCGGAGGTGATGAAGCCAAATGTGTCCTTGGTCGCCTGCGGTTCGTCCAGCATGACCAGCAGCTGGTATTGCGGATGGTCGGCCGGCACGATCGCGGTGAAGGCGGTGAGGACGCGCTTCTTGACGTAGCGGCCGTTGACGACCTTTTCCGCCGTGCCGGTCTTGCCACCAATATAGTAGCCGTTGACGTCTGCCTTTCGCGCGGTGCCGATTTCGGCGTTCAGCCGCATCAGGAAACGCATTTTTTCCGATGTCTCGGGCTTGATCACCCGTTTTGCCAGCGCCATCGCTTCCTGCTCGCTGCGTTTCAGGAAGGTCGGCGGAATCAGATAGCCGCCGTTCACCAGCGCGTCGATCCCCATCACCGCCTGCAGCGGCGCCACCGCGATGCCATGGCCGAACGCGATCGTCACCGTGTTCAACTCGCCCCAGTGCCGCGGCACGATCGGCGATGCGCTCTCGGGCAATTCGGTGCGCAGCCGGTCGAGCTGCCCCAGCTTGCGCAGGAACGCCTTGTGCGCCTCGACGCCTTGCGACAGCGCAATGCGCGCCGCGCCGACGTTCGACGAAAAAGTGAACACCTCCTTCATATTGAGGAAGCGGCCCTTCGGTTCGTCGTCATGGATGGTGAATTTGCCGTAATGCAGCGGCCCCCGCGCATCCCACATCGAGTTGAGATCGGACTTGCCGGAATCGAGCGCCATCGCCAGCGTGAACGCCTTGAAGGTCGATCCCATCTCGTAGACACCGGTGGTGAGGCGGTTGATGCGGTCGGGATCGTGCGCCTCGATCGGATTGTTGGGATCGAAATCGGGCAGCGACACCATCGCCACGATCTCGCCGGTCTTGACGTTGGAGACGAGGCCGGAGGCCGCCTTGGCGTGGAATTTTTCCTTGGCCTTGAGCAATTCGTCACGCAACGCGTGCTCGACGCGCAGATCGACCGACAATTCCACCGGCCGCTGCAGGCGGTCGGTGGCGAAGCCGGCGCGATGCAGATCGGCAAGGCCGTTACTGTCGACCCACTTCTCCATCCCGGCGATGCCCTGGTTGTCGATATTGACAAGCCCGATCAGGTGCGCGACTTCGGAGCCGGTGGGGTAGACCCGCTTGTTCTCGCGCAGGAAGCCGACGCCGGGAATGCCGAGCCGGTGGATTTCGAGCTGCTGCTGCGGCGTGATTTCCCGCTTCAGCCAGACGAAGCCCTTTTTCGACGACAGCCGGTCGCGGACTTCGCTGGTGTCGAGATCCGGCAGTGTCGCGGTCAGCAGTTCGATCGCCTCGTCCTTGTCGATGATCCGCCGCGGTTCGGCGAACAGGCTCGGTGCCTTGACGTCGGTGGCGAGCACCTCGCCATTGCGATCGACGATATCGGGCCGCGCGGTCGCAATGGCGTCCTGCGTGGCGGTCCGGTGCGCGCCGTGGCTGTCGCCGACGGTCGCATACATGATCAGCCGGCCGCCGATCACCGCATAGATCGCGGCGAACGCCACGATGGCGAACCCGACGCGGGCGCGCGCCTTCGCGGCGCGATCGACATTGCGCCCGTACAGCAGGCTGCGGATCAGCCGCCGCCGCCACGGTTCCGCCGGCTTGACGATGGTCAGCGCCCGACCGCTCATTGCCGATGCTCCGGGTCCGGCACCGAACCGGTCGAAGGCGGCGCTTCGGCGGCCACCGAATCGATCGCCTCGATCATCGCGCCGATCGGGTCGGGATCGCCGGGCTTGGCGAAGTTCGGCGGCCGTTCCGGCAGGTTCTTCAATGAATCATACTGCGTGGCGGCGATCGGCTTCAGCGGCAGATGCCGTTCGGCCAGACCCTGCAGCCGGATCGGCGCATCGAGCTTGGTCCATTCCGCCCGCAGCACCGCGATGGCGTCGCGCTGCTCGCGAACTTGCGCATGCAGCCGCAGCACCCGCTCGGTGCGGATGGTCGAGGCCATCTTGATCCGGTAGACATAGGCGGCCGCGAACACCAGCGCGCCGATCACGAGGAGATGGAGGATGCGCATGGTCAGGCTCCCCGCATCAGTTCGGAGAGCATTGGCCATGCCGGCAGTTCCGCCGCGGCGTGCGCGGGCGCATCGGTGCGTTCGGCTGCGCGCAGCTTGGCCGACCGCGCGCGCGTATTGGCGGAAACTTCCGCCTCGTCAGGCGTGACCGGACGCCTGGTCAGGACGGCAAAGCTGGGTGCCGCCTGCGCGACCGCCGGCAGGTGCCGGGACCCACCGCCGGCCTTGCCACGTTCGACCAGGAAATTCTTGACGATGCGGTCTTCCAGCGAATGAAACGACACCACGGCGAGCCGGCCGCCCGGCTTCAGCAGGCGCTCCGCCGCCGCCAGCGCCAGCTGGAGTTCGTCGAGTTCTTCGTTGACGAAGATCCGCAGCGCCTGAAACGTGCGGGTGGCCGGGTGAATGTCGCCGGGCCGCGATCGCACCGCCTTCGCGACGATATCGGCGAGCGCCCGGGTGGTTGCGATCGGCGCCTGCTTGCGCGCGGCGACGATGGCGCGGGCGACGCTGCGGGAATGACGCTCTTCGCCGAAAATGTAGATGATGTTGGCGAGATCGGCCTCGGAGGCGCGCGCGATCACGTCGGCGGCGGTCGGGCCGTGCTGGCCCATCCGCATGTCGAGCGGACCTCCGAGGCGAAACGAAAAGCCGCGGCCGGCCTCGTCAAGCTGCATCGAGGACACCCCGACATCCATCACGACGCCGTCGACGGCATCGACGCCCTGGGCAGTGCAGATCTCGGCCAGAGTGGAAAATCGCGCTTCGACCAGCGTCAGCCGTCCGGCCGATCGATCGACGAGATCGAACCCGCTGGCGATCGCGGTTCGGTCGCGGTCGATGCCGATCACCCGGGTTCCCGCAATGTCGAGAATCATCCGGCTATAGCCGCCGGCCCCGAAGGTGGCATCGATGTAAATGCCGCCATCACGCGGACGGAGCATCCCGATGGCCTCGCGGCCAAGCACGGGGATATGTCGCGGGCCGGCCGGAGTCATGCCGGAACGCCGGCGCAGGCCCGGCTTTGGGGCAGGAAACTGGACGCGAACAGGCCCATTGCGCCTCAATCGTCTCGGCTCGGCCGGACTGCTCCGCCCGACGCGCCGGTGCGGACCGGAATTGCCGGCTGTGCCCGTCGCCCGCAGCAAACCCTGAGTTCCGCACGGGATTTGATGGGCTGCCATCGGATTTCGAGCGTCAACGGGTCTTGGCCGCCCCTCGCCGGTTCGGCACCTCACCACTTAGTAACGGCAGCTAGCGTTAAGAAAGCGTTGACGGGCAAGGATGGATTTGAAGGTCGGCCGAACCGGTGATGCGTGCCGCACACACCCGGTCAAAATGCGGAGCGCCGGCCGGCTCGCGCATTGCCCTTGCGCGTTGGTAAAGGAATAGTAAACGCATGGGTCTGAAACCATGAAGACGTTCACTCCCGATTCCTCGATCGCTTCCGACGTCATCCCGTCGGCCAATTTTGGCGAACGCGCCAACGGCCGGCCGCCCGACATGATTGTGCTGCACTACACCGGCATGCCCGATCCGGAAGGCGCGATTGCGCGGCTGTGCACGGCCGGCACCGACGTGTCGGCACACTACATCGTTCTGGAAGACGGCCGCATCATTCAATCCGTCCCGGAAGACAAGCGTGCCTGGCACGCCGGCGCAGCATTCTGGGCGGGCGAGCAGGACATCAACTCCTGTTCGATCGGGATCGAGATCATCAATCGGGGCCATGACTGGGGCTATCCGGAATTTCCGCTGCGCCAGATCGCCGCGGTGATCGCGCTCTGCCGCGGCATCATGCTTCGCCGCCGGGTGCCGTCGCAGCGCGTGCTCGCCCATTCCGACGTTGCGCCCACCCGCAAGAAAGACCCCGGCGAGAAATTTCCGTGGCATTCGCTGGCCAATTCGGGCGTCGGCCATTGGGTGCAGCCGGCGCCAATCGTGCGCGGCGAAACCCTCAAGCTCGGCACCGTCAGCGATGACGTCCACAACATGCAGCGGGCGCTGGCGAAATACGGCTACGGCATTTCGACCAACGGAAAATATGACGGGCCGACCATGGAAGTTGTCACCGCCTTCCAGCGCCATTTCCGGCCCGCGCGCGTCGACGGCATCGCCGATCATTCGACCATGATCACCTTGCAGTCGCTGCTCGAAACTCTGCCGGCCCACGCCACAACAAGTGTCGCGGCACGGTAGGAAATGCCCGTCGTAGCCCGGATGGAGCGCAGCGCAATCCGGGATCGCGGCGAAAAGGCCCCGGATTTCGCTACGCTCCATCCGGGCTACGCGGGCTACTCGGATCCGCCATCGAGTTCGGCCAATCGACGGGCATAGAGCCGGCGCAGCGGCTCCAGTTGCGTCGCCGCCGTGGCCGCATGGTAGGCTTCGCGCGCAGCATCCGATCTGCCGAGCCGGCGCAGCAGATCGGCACGAACCGCCGGCATCAGCGCGTAGCCCTTCAGGCCGCCGCGGGCGTCGAGCGCGTCGACCAGCGCCAGCGCGCGCGCCGGCCCGTCCACCATCGACACCACGGCGGCATGATTGAGCTCGATCACCGGCGACGGGCTGATCCGCAGCAGGACTTCGTAAAGGCCGGCGATCTGCGGCCAGTCGGTGGCCTTGTAGTTCGGCGCCCGCGCGTGCAGCGCCGCGATCGCCGCCTGCACCGCGTAGGATTGCGGCCGGCCCGACATCCGCAGCGCCTCTTCCACCAGCGTCACGCCTTCGGCGATCTGGCGGAAATCCC
>JBDTKD010000253.1:0-2630 GCA_039935515.1 Bradyrhizobium sp. | reverse complement strand
CCATATTGTGCGCTTCGCCGTCGTTTACGGAGGTGACCACATTCCAGGCGGCACGGCCGTTCGTCATCAAATCGAGGGTGGCGAAGCGGCGCGCCACATCGAACGGTTCGTAATAGGTGGTCGAACAGGTCGAGGCGAGCCCGAGCTTTTCGGTGACCATGCCCATCGTGGTCAGGACCACGATCGGATCCATCTTCACGCAGCGGATGCCATATTCGACCGTATGGGCGTGATCGTTGCCGTAGCGGTCGGGCATCGCCAGGCGATCGTCGAAGAACGCCATGTGGAATTTTCCGGCTTCGAGGATCCGGGCGATCTCCTGATAGTAATCCGCCGACATCGAATCGTCGCGCGACTCCGGATGCCGCCACGAACTCGGCAGGTTGGTGCAGTTCTGCGCCTGCAGGAAGCCGACCATCGCCATTTGCCGCGTCATGCTGCTCTCCCTGGTGCGGCCTGATGTTACGCGAGATCGAGTTCAGCAGCGAGTTTGTACTCGCCGGCCAGCGCCCGCAACTTCGCCCAGGTCGCGTCTTCGACGTCGATGCCCGCGACCTTGCGCTGCTGCTCGCGAATATATTCGATCTCGCCCGGATAGAGCACGCCGCTGCTCCCCTGCGAGGGCGGCGTCGCCTTGAGATATCGGGCGAATTCGGCCACCTCCTTCTTGAAGTCCTTGAGCGGCCGGAATGCCGCGACGTTGAACACCGCCATGAAGCATCCGTCATTGTGCCGCCCGGTCGGTTCGACGCCGAAGCCGAGGCCCGTAAGCAGGCCGCACAGTACCTCGACCATCGCGGCAAGGCCGCTGCCCTTGTAGCCTTCGGTGCCGCCAAGCGGCAGCAGGGCGCCGCCGTTGCGGAATTGCCGGGGGTCGGTGGTTTGCCGTCCTTCGCCATCGACGATCCAGCCGGTGGGGATTTCCTCGCCACGCGCGACGGCGAGCTGGATCTTGCCGGCTGCCACCGCCGATGTCGCCATGTCCAGATAGAACGGCGCTTCGAGGTCGGAAGGCACCGCGATCGAAATCGGGTTGGTGCCGAGCCGCGCCTCGCGACCGCCGAACGGTGCGACGATTTTTGGAGAACGGCCGGAATCGGCGGTGGCAAGCCCGATCATGCCTTCTTTGATCGCCATCATTGGATAGGCGGCGAGCCGTCCGACATGGCTCTGGCGAAACACCGTGCAGGCCGCGACGTTGGCGGTTTTCGCCTTTTCGATGGTCAGCGCCATCGCCTTGGCATTGACATGAAAGCCGAAGCCCCAGTGGCCGTCGATCACCGTCGTGGTCGGCGATTCCTGCACAATGGTCCACTTCGCGCCGGGAACGATATGCCCAGCCTTGATGCGATCGATATAGGTCGGGATCGCGATGATCCCGTGCGAGTCGTGGCCTGCGAGGTTGGCATTGACGCAGCCAACCGCCACGGCGTCTGCTTCCTCGTCCGAGGCGCCGGCAGCCCTGAGCAGCGCCGCACCGATGCGCGTAAGACGGTCGGCCTGGACGATCGGCATGGGGGGTCCTGTTGCGATGCCCGCGCGGCAGCGGGTCTTGCTTGTTGTAACTTCCCGCATGGTCTCAAAGCAATGGTCCGATGGCAATGACTTGGCCCCGGAATTTTTTGCTTAAGCCGGCGACGGCCGGCTGCTCGAAGGGGCGATCTTCAGCGCGTAGCCCGGATGGAGCGCAGCGAAATCCGGGAAGCCGGCTAGAAGGTCCCGGATTTCGCTATCGCTCCATCCGGGCTACGATACCGGTCATCTGTCAGGGACGGCTGCATCGGTCTTCAGTGGATGAGCCTTTTTGTGCCATGCCCACGCGGTTCGGATAATCGTCGCGAGGTCGGAATGCGCGGAGCGGAACTGCAGGGTCTCGCGCGCGGCGGTCGGGTCGGCGACCAGATAGGTCGGATCGCCCGATCGGCGCGGCTTGATGACATGGGGCACTTCGCGGCGAGTCTCGGCCGTGATGGCCGCCAGGATCTCGCGCACCGAAAAGCCTTTGCCGGTGCCGAGATTGAAGGCGCCACCGCGATGGCCCTGCATCAGCAGCCGCAGCGCCAGGACGTGCGCCGCGGCCAGATCGGTGACATGGATATAGTCGCGGATCGCAGTGCCGTCGGGAGTCTGGTAGTCGTCGCCGAACACCGCGAAGTCCGAAATATGATGCTGCAGCGCCATCATCGCGCGGGGAATGAGGTGGGTTTCGTTGTCGCGCAGTTCGCCGATCTCGCCTGACGCGTCGGCGCCGCTGGCATTGAAATAGCGCAGGCAGAACGATCCGAAGCCATAGGCGCCGCGATAATCGGCGAGGATCTGCTCGATCATCCATTTCGAGGTGCCATAGGGATTGATTGGCGCCCCGGCGGAGCTCTCCGGGAGCGCCTTGCTGTCGGCGTCGCCATAGACCGCGCCGGTGGACGAAAACACCAGGCGATGACAGCCGGCTTCGCGCATCGCGGCCAGCAGCGACAGTGTGCCGGCGACATTGTTGGCGTAATATTTCTGCGGATCGGCGACGGACTCGCCGACCAGGCTCGATGCCGCGAAATGCATGACCGCGACGATGCGATGCTGCGCGAAGGCGCGGGCGAGCGCGGCGCGGTCGACGAGATCGCCGACGACAAGCG